>JAFUBE010000545.1 GCA_017460365.1 Eggerthellaceae bacterium | reverse complement strand
TACGCCGAGAACCTCTCAATCCCTATCGGCGATATAGGCGAATGGTGGGGAACGCTGCCCACCACGAGAAAAGAGGCGCAGCTCGACATCGTGGCGCTCGCCACCAAAGCCGACAACGAGCCAGCAGGCAGGCGCTTCATCATAGGGTCATGCAAGTACACGGCAAACCCCGTTGGCTTGGAAGAGCTCGACCTCATCCGAAACTATGCGACCGCGTTTACCAACGCGAACGACGAGTGCTTCGACTATCATTTCTCGAAATCCGGATTCACCTCCAGCCTCCTGAAAGAGCAAGATTCGGGACGAGCAACACTTGTGACCCTCGAAGACGTGTACAGACGGTAACGCATAGACAACGTGATACACCGCTTCAAACGACGTTGGTGAAAAAGCTGACAACCCCTCAGAACAGCGTCGACGTGACGGCCCCTATGGCGAGCATCGCGGCGAGCGACGCGACGACCGCCATGCTGTACGCGCCCGCCCTGCGGCTGCGCGACGCCCAGCGACCGCCCGCGCGCACCTGCCGCCACACCAGCGCCGCGGACAGCGTCGCCGCGCACACCGCGCACACGGCAGCCCCTCCCCATGAGGGCAGGTAGCACACGATCGTGAGCGCCGCCACGCCGACCGACGATGCGATCGCGCCGGGGATGATGGCGCCGGTGCCGAGGGCCTCGACCCGCGCTGCGTAGGGCGACGCGCCCGAGTAGGCGAGGAAGGCCATGGTCTGGGCGAAGGGCCACAGGATTATCGGCGACTGAGCGGTTGCCCTGAAATTGGCGAAGCTGTAGGCGAGCAGGGCAAACGCTAGGATGCAGACGAACGAGAACGTGACCACCAGGTGCGCCGTGTTCGCCCAGACGTGGAAGCGGCTCGGCAGGTAGTTGTCGGGGTTCTCGCCGGGCCAATCCACCGAGCCGCACGGCGGCAGCGCAGCGAGCTCCCGGTTGTGGCCGAGCGCCACGAAGAAGCCGACGGCGATGCCGACCTTGAAGAACTCCGCCCACTCGTGCGACCCGAAGAAGGCGAGGAACCCGGGCAGCCCCGCCAGGTAGGCGAGCAGGGACACGACGCACATCGCGCCGAGGGCGTTGCAGAGCGCCTGGTAGGCGCAGTGTCTCGGCGAGAGGTCGAACCTGCCAGCGCCGGACACCACGACGTCCGCGCCCCCGAACTTGGAAACGTTCAACCGCTCCCTGCGCGCGAAGCGCGCTCCCGGATGAGCGCGCAGGTACGCTCGCCATGCGAACGGCGCGTCCACGGCAGCGCCGAGGGCGACCGGCAGCACGGCGATCGCAACCAGGGCCGCGGCGAAAGCGGCCATGTGCCCTGCCGCCCACGACAACAGTGCCCCGAGCTGTACGTTCAGAAGCCCGAAGAGCAAGATCGCCGCCACGGGAAGCGCGACGACGGCGTCCGAGAGGGGCGCCTTGCGGCCAGCCGCCACCTCCCCCTTCCCGGCGCTTTCCGAACCTCCGTCTAGCCCTTGCGCCGAATCGCGCGACTTGACGGCATCCAACGCTTGCCGACGCGTGGCGCCAGGGTCGTGCGCGGCGTCGATGAGCTCCGAAACGAAGCCGTCGTAGCCCCCGCGCTCGAATGCGGCCTCGAAGCGCCCGGTTTCGACCCCCTCCCGCGCGAGGTGCTCCAACGCGCATCGCGCGAGATCGTTTCCATCGCCGCCGAAGAACCGCTCGCGGCACTCGTCGAAGACGCCCCTCATGGCCTGGCGCGTGACCGAGCGCGGCCACACGCCGTTCTTGCAGCGTGCAAGCGTGGAATACGAGACACCCAGCTTCGAGGCCAGCCAGTTCACCGTAACCTCGTTGCTGAAGCCCCGCACCATGAGGTTGAGGGTCTGTATCGTCAAATTCTCCATGCGCCCGCTATTCTACACGAGACATATTTGCGGTGTGCTTATGCAAGATTAGAGTTCCTAGCCTCTTCCGTGTCAGCCGATGCGGATAAGTGCGATTATGTGTGCCATGTCAACTTCGAGCAGTCCTACCGCTTGGTGCCTTCGAGCGGACAAAAGGGATACTCCCTTTTGGTTCACCTGATTTTTTGGTTTTCGGCTTGCTTGGTTCCTGGGTTATTTGCACGCAGCGCTGGAGCGGCGTGAATGGAACGACCCAGCATCCGGGTCGTCGGAAGGTACGGGATTGGAACTGCCTCTGAGCGCAACATCGGCGTCGGACGGCTTCGTCGGAGATGTGGACGTGCCTACAGGCGTTTACGCTTCAGGGACTTCATGTAATTGTTCTTGAACGCGCCCGCGTTGCCGAAAAACTTCTCGTCGGTGCGGGTCGTCTCGTGGGCGCGATACTTCTGGGCGGTGAGCTCGAGCGTGCAAATCATATCAGCCGCCTGGGCAAGGCGGTATTCTGCGGGCGACGCCGTGCGAAACACCGTGCCCGACTTCGACAGGGCGTACTCGACGGCACCCCGCACGGACTGCCTCACGATGGCCTGGGCCCCATCGTAGTAGATCTTCACGCTGTCGAACGACTGGAAGTATTCTAGCTCGTCGTAGAGGCACATGATAATGTCCTTGCGCATGCGCGTGACGAACGCCTGCTCGCTGGGAAGCTCCTTGCGCTTATAGAGGAACGTCCTGTAGCGGATGGGGAGATGTTGCAAAAGAACGAAGAACGCCACGAACATGCTCTTGCGGGATTCGAGGGAAAGGTTCTCGTACTCGTCGTGGCCGTTCATGCACGGGGAGCCGTGGAAGGGGATATCAGCGAGGTTGCGGACCTTGAGTGCGGCTTCGTACTTGGCGATCGTACCTGTGAGGTCGATTGACTGGTCGTGGAAGACGAGCGTAATGGCGTAATACCGCGAATGACCGCTCTGACCTCCCGTTTCATCTATGAAGATCGAGCAATCGGCCAACTCAAACCCCCTCGGATACAAGAAAGCCGGAGGACACCCCCCGGCAACTTGGAGGTCTCCGCGTTTCCGCGCGACCGGTTAGTTTATAGCATGCGGCATGTCCTCCGTCAAGGAACGGCTGACGGCGCACGACGTAAAGTTTGGGGGGTTGGGGGCGTTAGCCCCTTCGATTTAGAGGGCGGGCTTTAGCCCGGCCGAGAGCGCCATCCTTACCGTTGGATCAGTAAGTCCTATGCTACAATCCGCATGCACCTGATAAGAAGGGCGGACGTCCTGACGACAAGGAGGCATTATGGAAGATCGCGTGGCCGTCATGGCCATCATCGTGGAGAACCTGGAAAGCGCCGAGGCGATAAACGCCCTGCTCCACGAGCATGCGAACCACATCGTGGGGCGCATGGGAATCCCCTACCGGATGCGGGGCATCAGTGTGCTCAGCGTCGTGCTCGACGCGCCGCAAGATGACATCAGCACGCTCGCCGGGCGCATCGGCGCGCTCGACGGCGTGTCGGTGAAGACCGCTTTCAGCAACGTAATCGGATAACAGAGAAAAGGTGACATCATGAAGAAGACCGTTATCGCGGCCCTTGCCGCATGCGTGCTTGCGTTCCTTTTGGCAGGCTGCGCGACGAACGCCACTTCGAGTTCCGCCGGCGTTTCGTCGTCGAGCGCGAGCTCATCGGGAAGCGCTTCTGCCAGCACATCGGCGAGCAGCACCGGAACCGAGAGCGGCGTCGACGTACGCGTCGCGTCGCTGAAGGGCCCCACGTCCATTGGCATCGCCCAATTCATCGACGAGGCCACCGCCGGCAAGACGGCCAACAAGTATGATTTCGCCATCAGCGGCACAGCGGACGAGGTTCTGCCGAAACTCATCCAGGGCAACGTCGACATCGCGCTCATCCCCGCCAACGCGGCCGCGACCGTATACGCCAAGACGAACGGCGCCATAAGCGTCATCGACGTGAACACGCTCGGCGTGCTGTACGCGGTGAGCGGCGACAGTTCGCTGGGCAACATCGCCGACCTCGCGGGCAAGACCGTGTATATGACGGGCAAGGGCACCACGCCCGAATACGTCATGAGCTACCTGCTCAGCCAGGCCGGCATCACCGACAAGGTGACGCTCGAGTTCAAGTCCGAGGCCTCCGAAGTCGCGGCCGTGCTCGCCGCCGATGCGAACGCCATCGGCGTGCTTCCCGAACCTTACGTTACGAGCGTTTCGATGAAGAACGATGCGCTCGCCCCGCGCATCAGCCTAACCGAGGCGTGGGATACGCTGCAGAAAGGCGCTTCGGGCAGCCAACTCGTGACCGGCGTCACGGTTGTGCGCAACGAGTTTGCGAAGGCCCACCCCAGCGTCGTGGCCGAGTTCATCGAGGCTCAGCGCAAATCGGTCGACTATGCGCTCGCCGACCCAACCGCCGCGGGCGAGCTCGTCGTGAAGGCGAACATCATGGACAACGCCAAGGCAGCGGCCACGGCGATTCCACGCTGCAACCTCGTGTGCTTGACCGGCGAGGACATGAAGAAGGCTCTCTCGGGCTACCTCGACGTGCTGCTCAAGCAAGACCCTGCCAGCGTCGGCGGCGCCCTGCCCGGCGACGACTTCTAC
>JAFUBE010000544.1 GCA_017460365.1 Eggerthellaceae bacterium | reverse complement strand
CGGCGCCCGCGAGGCAGGCGCATACGAGCATGGTCGCCGCGCCGCACGCCACGAGGCGGCGAAGGCCGACCCTCGGGCCGGCGAGCCCGTATAGGCCCTGCCCGGCCACCAGCCCCAAGCCGAGCATGACGGCGGGAAGCGCCAACAGCGGGCTCGAGTCGCCTGCGCCGGCGCGTTCCAGCAAGTCGCGCGCGATGAGCACCGTCATGACCGAGTCGACGCTCGTCAGCATCGTGATGGCCAGCGTGAACGGGCGCGTCAGCTCGGCGACGGAACCCACCGGGTCGCTTTCGCGGCGCTGCCGGAATGAGAGCAGGCACCGCCCGCAGGCGCGAAGCTCACTGTACGCCAGGTACACAACGAGCACCATCACGAGCAGCACGATGACGCGCCGCGCGAGATCCCCTTTCACGGATGCTTCGAAGGAGCGCATCTTGCTGCCGATTTCGATGACGCCGGCCACCCGCTTCCCGTCGACCGAGGGAATCTGGACGAGCCGGTATTGCGCGGTATCACGCAGCGTCCGCCCTTGCAGAATCTCGCCAGCCTGGGGATAGTCAAGCTCGAATGCGGCGTCGAGTCCGGCGCTGCTCGATGCGCGGGCAGAGGTGCCCATGACGTGCTCGAACGAGCTGCCGTAGAGGTAGAAGATGCCTTTCGAATCCCGTCCGTACACCGTGCAGTACATGCCGATGCCGTTGTTGTTCGACGCGTTCACGAGGAGCAGCGCGGGCTTCGCCGCATCGACGAGGTCGTCTATGGCCGCGCTCAGGCGGTCGTCGTCCCCGCGCAGTGCATTGCGGTCGTCGGCCCGTTCCATCGGCTCGCCGAGGTCAGGTGCGCAATCCTGCAGGTAGTCGGCGTAGGCGTTGATCTCGCGCGCCCGCGAGTCGAGCGAGGACTGGTATGCGGAGAAGGAGAGACTCCCGATTGCGATGGCGATTGCCGAGACGACGGCCACGGCCAAGAACATCGGCCCGATTCCCGTGGTTTCGCCGGCGGCGACGAGCCGGCGCGTCTTACGTGCGGCGAGGACCACTGCTAGGACGGCAAGATACAGCCCGCTTGCCCATACAGCCGTCATGCGCGCGGAGAAGCCCGCGCTCGGGTTCGCTTCCGTGAACGAGTCCATGACGGCGCCCGAGGCGTTGCAGAGCATGACCGTGCAACCATCGTTGCCGCACAGACTGATCACTCTGTTGTTCTCGTGAACGCTGCGGAAGCCGTTGCCGCTCACGAGGGCTTCTGCCGTATCGGATGCGGTGTCTACGACGAAGAGCGCTCCTGTCTCGTCGTCACAGGCGTACAACGTCCCGTCGTCGCCGACGTCTATGGCCGTGAACACGTGGCCGGCGTAAGCCTGGGATGCAGCATCTGATGCGCCGGTGCTCAGGACGCCCCGGAAGCTGAGGGTTGCGTAATGGCTCTCGTCGCCGATGGAGAATGCGGCGTCATGCACCGCCTCCCTGCTCGCTGCAATCCCGTCGAATTCGTGTATCCCGGCGCTGTCGACGAGGACGAAGCCGAGCTCGATATCTCGCTCGTCGGAGCTTCCATCTGCGGATTCGCCCCCGCCGCCTTCAGCGGCATCCGGGTCGTCGCGCTTCTCGTAAGCCACCGCCACGCCGTTCGGTATGTCGCTCAGCGACTTTATGGCAGGGCTCACGCTGCCGCTGCCCGGAATCTCCAGGACGGTGCCCTGCAAGTTGCCGCCCTTGTCGTAGGCGACCACGCGCTCCTGCTCGATGACGTCGCTGTCGGGTGCGAACCTGACGCCGGCGAGGTAGACCAGCCCGTCGGCCGCGCACGCGTCGGTTATGGCGTCGATGGGAGTGTCGGCCGTCGTGCAGCCGACGACGCCGGTCAGGCTGTTGTCGGCGTTCAGGATGAGCGCCCGCCTCGACCCGCTGTCGACAACTACGGTCATGTCGCCGTCGGAGTCGGCGGAGCCGGCGCCGTCGATGGGGACCGGCGCGAACGGGCTGCCGGGAAGCACCGTTCCGTATGTCGTGAACAGCACTGCTGCCGCGAGGGCCGCGAGTACCGCCAGGACTATATGTGCCTTCCGCATCCGCTCCCTCCCCCGGCTCGTCTCTTTGATCTCAAGCTTTATACGCCGCAGCCTCGGTGCAATCCCATTTTTCCGAATTCGTTGAGACGCGTAAGGAATAGTAGCGTACTACCTGTGAAAAGGCGATTGGAAGTGCGTGTGCACACAAGCGCTTGTACCAGCAACGCAGAAAGAACCGCATGATTGGAAAGGATGTTCGTGATGGCGGAAACACCAATGACACTGAATGACGATGCGATGGACGATGTTTCTGGCGGCAGATTAAGGGGAAAGTGGCACACCGTCTACCAGGTGGTGCGCAACTCCACGCGCAACGAGATCATCGCGACATTCGACACGAGGGAAGAGGCCGAGGCGTTTGCGAGCCGTCAAAGCGGTCTCAGGGTCGAGACGGAGAACACTTACGGATAAGCCGTACACACGGGAACGGTCGACCAGCAAAGGGCCTGCAACAATTGCGGGTGTGTTTGGGGCTAACAGTCGAAGGTTATGATCGCCATGTACTATTGTCTGGATAAGAGTTGCGTCTTGCGGGGGTGGGACAAGCTTCCCACGGGCATCGTCAAAAGAATGTCTGGGCAGGTCGTAATCGTAGACCCGGCGCTCTATGGCAAGATCCTGAACTCGCCGTGGGTCCTGTTCGAGGGAAGCCCCCTCCTGACCGATCAGGAAATAACGGTCCTGGACAATCTGACGGAACAGGGCATGATGGCTCTTTCCGACAGCCCCGCCCCCCTCTCGCCGGAGCAGGAGTACCGCAGGCATCAGAACCGGTACCTGCATGCGGCGCACTGGGCCATCACGGGTCGTTGCAACTGCCGGTGCAGGCATTGCTACATGTCCGCACCGTCGGGCAACATCGGAGAATATGCCATCGAAGAATGCCTCGACATCATCGGGCAGATGAG
Organism: Eggerthellaceae bacterium; assembly: GCA_017460365.1. Classification (GTDB taxonomy): domain Bacteria; phylum Actinomycetota; class Coriobacteriia; order Coriobacteriales; family Eggerthellaceae; genus UBA9715. The sequence goes on along the minus strand of JAFUBE010000544.1, from coordinate 2,760 downwards.
GGAAGCCGGCCTGCAGGAGGCGAGCCTCACGGGAGGCGAGCCCCTGCTGCACCGCGATTTCATGCGGATCCTGGAAGAGCTGACAGATGCCGGCATCAGGATAGGCACGATCATGAGCAACGGGCTGCTCGTGGATGAAGAGCTCCTCGGCGACCTCGAGCGCCTGAACCAGCGGCCGGAGTTCAACATGAGCTTCGACGGCGTCGGCTGGCACGACTGGCTCAGGAACACGGACGGCGCGGAGGGGGCCGTCATCCGGGCGTTCAGGATATGCCACGAGCATGGGTTCCCCACGGGTTCCGAGTACTGCCTCCACAGGGGCAACGTCGACGTGCTGGCAGAGAGCATCCGCCTCCTCGCGAGCGTTGGCTGCACTTCCGTGAAGGTCAACGGGCTGTCCGACGAAGGGGAGGCTGCGGGGATCCAGGAGTACATCCTGTCCCCGGAGGAAGAATACCAGGTGTATCTAGACTACTTGCCCGCCTTCCTAGACGACGGGCTGCCGGTGGACCTCATGCTTTCCGGCATGTTCCAGAACCAGGGAATGCGATGCTCCATCCCATGGGCGAAGATGCCGGAAGACAAGGACTGCGGCAACTATTGCCTGTGCGGCCATGCCAGGAACATGATGCACATCACCGCGGACGGCTACATCGTTCCCTGCATACCGATGGGCAGCGTGGAATGCGGGAAGACCCATTTCCCAAACCTCGGGGACATGACGATCGCGGAGGCGCTGTCGGACTCCACGTACATGGCGTTCATCGACACGCGCCTGACGGACTACTTCTCGGCGAACCCGGCATGCGAGGCCTGCGAGTACCGCAACCGATGCGCGGGCGGCTGCCGCGGGAACGCCGCTTACACGGGGGACCTGATGGCTCCAGACCCGAAAGCGTGCCGCTTCTTCAAGGACGGGTGGTACGAGAAGACGCGTCGGCTCGTCGAAGAATACGTGCATCGAACGCAAGGCAACCGAACGTCGTGCGATGACCAAGAAAGCTGAGACGGGCGCGCCCGGCGCGCGTAACAACCATAAGCCCCTCGGGGCGTGTTGGCTTGACGGTTATAGGAGGTAAACGATGGTTGAAGACGTGAAGAAGTTCATGGACCTGATGGGCTCGGACGAGGCGCTGCAGCAGAAGTTCAGGGCGGCGGCCGAGGGCTACGCGGGCGACCGGACGCAGGAGTCCGCGTTCCGGGACCTCATCGCCCCCATCGCCGAGGAGGCGGGGCTCCACTTTACTTTGGAGGAACTGCAGGAGTACGCCGCGCAGCAAGGCGGCGCCCTCAGGGACTTGAGCGCGGATGAGCTCGACCAGGTGGCGGCTGGCAGCGGCTTTGGCGTCTCGGCGTGCTACGGGCCCGGCATCGGCCTGGGGTATACCAACAATGGCGAAGACGGGGGCGGTTGCTGCATCGGCATCGGCTTCGGCGACGGCGTGGAGGCTTGCGGAGGGAAAGGCGTCGGGAAGGGCATTTGGTAGGGGGGATGACCATCCTTGGCTGAAGCTCGTTGCCGGCCATGCGCGCCCTTGCGGTGTAGACCAACGGCGGTTGGCCGATTAAATCGAGCACCTTAACAGATTGGGCCGCAGGACTATTCTGCGGCCCATTAAGCTGCGCCCGCTTCGGCTTCTGCCCGTAGAACCTTCCGCGAGCACCCTTAGCTGTCGTCGAGGGAAGCGAAGTCGATGGGATCCAGCCTGAAGCCCGAAAGGACGTCCGCGTCTGTCACGGGCGTGGACGCCTCCGCCGCTACGAGGCCGGCCATGTACAGTGGAAGGTAGTGGACCGCCTTGCCCATCCGCCGCCCCTGCGAGACGTTTGCCTCCGAGAGCACGACGGCCTCCCTTATCCCGAATTCCTCCGTCCCCAGCAGGTTGTTGAGCGCGGTGTGAAGCTTGTAGTCCTTGCCGGACTTGACCTCTACGGGCAGGACCCGCCCCTCGTGCGTTTCGATGAGGAAGTCGACTTCGCCCTTGCGGCTGTTGTGGTAGTAGCGCAGGGGCGACCCAACGGCCGCAAGCTCCTGGGCGACGGCGTTCTCGTACACCGCGCCGAAGTTGACCGCACGCCCGCCGGTCAGCGCCTCCATCGCGACTTGCGCGGGATAGCTCGCGAGGAGCATCCCCACGTCGCTCAGGTACAGCTTGAACCGCTCCTGTTCCTCCGTGCGGGCGAGCATCGGCTTGGGCTCGGTCACGTTCACCGTCTTGAGGGCCGACCGCGCGGCGACGAGCCAGGCGAAGTCGTTGGCGAACCGGTCGAAGCGCCCGCCGGCCTTGAGCGACTTCATCTGGAAGCGCTTGTTCTCCTTGTTCAGCTGCGAGGGAATCGAATCGTAGATCGCCTTCACCTGGAGGGCCCTGTCCCCGGCGTGCTTGGCGATGTCCTCGCGGTACAGCTGGAGAAGGTCGGCTTGCACCTGGCGCACCGCTCCCAGGTCGTTGCGCGCGTCGAGGCTGCGCTGCACGGCCTCCGGCATGCCGCCAATCACGAGGTATTGGCGGAACAGGTCGACGAGCAGCCCGTGGATGGCCTCGTCGACGGGCGTTTTCTCATGGTAGGCCTCCTCCACACGCGCGAGGACGGATGCGGGGACCTCCCGCGCCCAGCAGAACTCCTCAAACGTGAGGGGCGACATGTCGACGGTGCGCAGGGAGCCCACCGGCCATGACCTTACCTCGTTGAGCTCGATCCCCAGCATCGAGCCGGACATCGCGACGTCGAACCGCCCGTCGATGACCAGGTACTTCG
>JAFUBE010000543.1 GCA_017460365.1 Eggerthellaceae bacterium | reverse complement strand
GCCGTCGGCGAAACCCCCGTCAACCTCGTGAACCGCTAGCGAGACGCACCTTCAGAGTCACCGTGTGACACTTCTCGTCAGACACGTAGTGTCATTTTTCGAGAGAAGCATGCAGCACAGCGAGCGCCACCCGAAAAATGACACTTCGTGTCTGACGAGAAGTGTCACACCGCGCTCGGGATGGAGCAAAGACGCGTTCCCTTAGGGGCGAACCACGGGGCCCCATTTGCCGTCGGGTTGTCGGGCAATGGTACGGGAGGCTTCGGCTTCGGCGAGGGTTTCCATAAGCCTGGGCCAAGCATCGTCTTGACCGTACAGCTCAACGGCAAGCGCAAGCAAATCATCGGCGCTCGACGGAGCGGCAAGGACCGCAGCCACAAGCGAATCGTTCGGCTCGCCGGCGACGCCGACCGCATCGGGCCGCTTAAGCGCGCCGAGCGCATTGAACAGCACGTCTTCGAACGTGTCGTCGTCGACAACGGGCAGCGCGCCATCGTAAAGCAGGCGATTGGCTCCATGCGACGAAGGCGACGTGATCGCTCCCGGAACCACAAGCACGTCTTTTCCAGCCGAGAGAGCTTCATCTGCCGTAGAGAACGTACCCGATGGCATGCCGGCCTCTACGATGAGCACCGCCTCGGCAAGCCCTGCGATGAGGCGGTTGCGCTCCCTGAACGTATAGGGCTTGGGTTTGAAATCCCAGGCGCGTTCGCTCACGACGGCCCCTCCCGAGTCGATGACCGTTTGAAACAAACCGAAATGCTCGGGGGGGTATAGGCAATCGCATCCGCCCCCGAGAAACACCACGGTCGGACCCCCGGCATTGATCGCGGCCCTATGAGCCTCCGAATCGCACCCGCGCGCACCGCCTGAAATAATGCAGACGCCTTTCTCAGATGCTATCCGCGCAAACCGACGGGCGCACGTGAGTCCGTAAGGCGTGGCCTTCCGCGCCCCGATGACCGCAAGCCCCGGCTGCAAAGCGGCGGGGTTTCCGATTACATACAAGCATTTGGGCGGTTTCGGAATCATGCGCAGATTGACGGGAAACGAGTCGTCATGTGGCCACAGCACGTAGCGCGGCCCTCTCAGCAAGCCCGATTTCATAACTGTCCCACCCCTTCCCGCAGCCTGAAGCCAAGCGCCTCGCACAGGTCGGCCTTCGACACGGAAAGGCGCTGGTCGATATCGGCGATGGTGCGCGCCACCGACATGGTTCGCACGATCGCGCGCCCGCTCATGTGATTGAGCTGTGCCATGCGCTCGAAGAATCGCTCATCTTTCTCGTCGAGGTGGCATGACACCATGAGGTCCTGGGTCGTCGATCCGACGTTTTCATGCGCCCGACGCCACGACGCATATTCTCGACCCGCGAGAACGCCCTCGCGAAGCTCGGCAGACGAAGTTCCGCCTTCGGGAGAAATCACCTCTCCAGGAGGCACGCGTTTCACGTCAATGTGTATGTCGATGCGGTCCATGAGCGGCCCTCCGATGCGGTTCTGGTATTTCGCGATCTGCGATTCCGTGCACGTGCACTCACGCTCGGGATCGCCGAAATAGCCGCACGCGCACGGATTGGAAGCTGCGATGAGCATGAACCGCGCCGGGAAGGTGACCGTGCCGTCGGCGCGCGAGATGCTCACCTTGCCGTCCTCGAGCGGTTGGCGTATCTGCTGGAGCACCGAAGCGCGAAATTCTCCCATCTCGTCGCAAAACAGCACCCCTAGGTGGGCAAGCGACACCTCTCCAGGCCGAACGGGCGTACCCCCGCCGATCAACCCTGCGGCCGTCGCGGAATGGTGTGGCGAGCGAAACGGGCGCCGCCCTGCCAAAATGGGGGCGATGTTTTCGCCGGCCACAGAATGGATGAGCGCCACGCGGAGCTTTTCGTCCTCGTCGAGCGGGGGCAAAATGGAAGGCAGCCTCTGAGCGAGCATGGTCTTGCCCGACCCAGGAGGCCCCATCATGAGCAACCCATGGCTTCCCGCCGCCGCAATCTGGAAAGCCCGCTTGCCGATTTCGTTGCCCGAGATCTCGCAGTAGTCGGGTTGGATGCCGGAAGGTTCGCAAGCATCGTTTTGTATGGCGTAAAACGAGCCTGTCCGAAGGTCGTTGAGCGAACGCAGCCCGAGCTGCTCGAGCCCTTCAACCGGGATCAGCCCGTCAGCTTGCTCTGAGCACACGAGCGAGTACCCGTGATCGCGGGCGCAGAGCGCATAAGCCAGCAACCCTGCCACTGACCTCACTTCCCCGCCCAGCGAAAGCTCGCCCACGAATAGCTTTCCCCGTGCGATGCCTGGATCTATCTGCCCTGTCGCCACGAGCATTCCGACCGCGATCGCCAAATCGAACCCCGACCCGGCTTTGCGAAGCGAGCTTGGCGCCAAGTTCACGAGCACGTGATCGCCCGGCATCATGAAACCCGCCTCGCGTAACGCCACCTTCACGCGCTCTTTTGATTCTTGAACTGCGGCATCGACCATGCCCACGATATTGAAGGATGGCAATTGGCCGATGCGCACAGACACTTCGACGTCGACGAGCGTTGCCTCGACGCCTCGTAACACGGCGCTCTGTACCGTGCATCGCCCGAGACCCACAGCTAGCACCCCCCGCAAAACGCATTGCGGTAATGACGCACAAGCGCACGATCTTCCGAAACGACGAGCAACGCGACCACGTCGAAACGCACTGGAACGTCGACGAATTCGTAATCGCGCAGGTACCATGCGGCGATCTTTTCGTAGCGGGCGCGCTTGGCCTCATCGACCGCCTCGGAAGGCAACCCCCTCGCCAAACTCGTTCGGGTTTTGACCTCGACGAACACGACAGCATTCTCGTCACGCGCCACGATATCTGCTTCGCCAGCAGGACATTTCCAATTCCGCTCGAGAATCTCGTAGCCGAACATTTCGAGGTAACGCGCTGCCGCGTTTTCGCCACGCCGCCCGATTTCCTTGTTGTGCGAGTCCTTTTTACGCTCGTTGGTCTTTTCCATGCCATCGCTCCTTTCGTTGGTGGAGCGATGATAAGATGCGAGTCTTTCATTTAAGCCCGCCGAAACATGCCGCCGTTCACGGTGTTTTCAAACAGAAACGGATACTTTTCCAACGATTATTCGGTTAACCCTGACAGCATCTCTAACGAAAGTCGCATTTCATAGATGAAAAACGCTTAAAAGAGAGTTTCCTGCATAAACGAGCGACAGAAGCTAGCCCTGTGAACGGGAGAAAGCCCATACGCGCGAATCGCTTCGATGTGGTCGGCTGAGGCGTACCCCTTGTTGTCGGAAAATCCATATTGGGGAAAAGTGGAATCGATCGAGCGCATGTATTCGTCGCGCGTTACTTTGGCGACAATCGAAGCGGCGGCAATCGAAGCGCTCTTGGAATCGCCTTTCACCACGTTGTGCTCACGCGCATCTATGCCGAGCGGATTGCCGTCCACAAGCACGACATCGGGGTGAATTCCCTTGCTTTCAATCTTTCCGAGCGCCCCCGCAAACGCTTTCCTGAGCGATACCGACATTCCATGTGCGTCTATATCAGCCGGCTCGACGTATTGGACAGCCCAAGCGACTGCATGCGCTTGCACGTCGGCTGCCACGATTTCCCGCTCGGCTGCGCTGAGCTGCTTCGAATCGTTCAGCCCTGCGATTGCATGCCCATCCTCAAGCACCACCGCCCCAACAGCCAACGGGCCGGCAACCGAGCCGCGTCCAACCTCGTCGAGGCCCACGACCAGCCCCTTCCCATCGTCAGGAAGAAACGAGCGGTCGAACGCGTAAAGGCCGGCAAGACGCTCGCGCTCAGCTGCTTCGGCAGCAAGTCGTTTACGCGCCGCCTCCAACGCCGTGCGCACGCCCTTTCGGCTATCGGCCGCCAACGATCGTTCTATCGCGGCAAATTCCTCGGCATCGGCCGCACGCAGCATCTCCCTGATTTCAACTACTGTCTCGCTCATGCCATCTCCTGATCAGCGCAGAAAAAAGGCCCGCTTGGAAGCGGGCCTCGTGCATACAGATCATGCGAATCCTAGCGGAACGCCTTCTCCTTGATCTTGGCGGCCTTGCCTACCTTGTTGCGTAGATAATAAAGCTTGGCACGACGCACATCGCCCTTGCGCGTGACCTCAATCTTGTCGATCTTCGGCGAATGCACCGGGAACGTACGCTCGACGCCGACCGAGAAGCTCACCTTGCGAACCGTGAAGGTCTCGCGGCTACCATGGCCATGACGACGGATGACATCGCCCTGGAACACCTGGATACGCTCGCGATTACCCTCGGTGATGCGGTAGTGAACCTTCACGTTGTCGCCCACGTGGAACTCGGGGACGTCCTGCTTCTTCTGCTGTTCTTCGATTGCACGAATGATATCCATTTCGTATCCTTCTATAAAAACAAGTTCCTATCAACTGTTCTAGACGCGATTAGCTAGTATATCCCCAGCCCCGCGCCCTTGCAAGGACGAAAACCCCGCAACGTAAAAATTCACATTCAAGCGGCATTTGTGCTTCTAGGTGCGCTTCACGAAATCATGGTGAGCAGCGCATAGGCCACGACACCCGCGACGGCGCACCAAAGCAGCGATTTTGAAAGGCGCGCGACCACGACGACGACGAGCGCGGCAACGAGCGGTGCCGCCGCCGGCCACACGCCCATGTCGAACATGCCGGGCGTGAGCAGGTCGTTCGCCACCAAGGCGGCAAAGGCTGCCGGCGGAATGTAGCCGAGCGCCTCTTCCACCCGCGAAGGCAACCGTTTGCCTTTCAGGACGAACAGCGGCAGCACGCGACAGGCGAGCATGGTGAGCGCGCAAGCCGCGAAGACGATCCAGAATTGCGTCCAGCTTATCGGTTCCATCGGCTACATCCATTCTTTCACGCGAGAGAACGCGAAAGCACAGACGACGCCAATAATCGCGCCGAGAAAAATCGCAGGGCCGGACAGCCCGATGAGCTTGCAGACGAACACGCCCGCCATGGCGCAGGCGGCGGCCACGACATTGGCGGGAGTGATCTTCTGCGTCACGAGCAAGCAGACGAAGATGGAGGTCATGGCAAACGACGCAATAGCCAGGGGAATGCTGATTGCATTCCCGATGAAAACGCCGACCACGCACGAAGCCGTCCACGAACTTTGCGAGCACAGGTTCACGAGGGCGGCGCGCGCGACGCTCCATTTCCCGCTTACGAATTCGCGCAGGTTCACGCCGAAGCTCTCGTCGGTCACCGTGGCGGCAAACCAAAACGACAAGCGTTTCGAAGCCCCTTCGCACCAGGGGGCGAACGCCGTCGAATAGAGCATTTGCCGGGTGTTCACGAACGATACGCTCGCGATGATCGACGCGATCGGCGAGCCTGCCAACCACATGTTGGGAATCATGAATTGGCCGGCACCCGAATAGAACAGCGCGCACATGATGAACACCTGAAGCGCGTTCAACCCGATTGAAGCCGAAAGGATGCCGCACGGGATGCCAATGGCCACATACCCGAGCATGATGGGAATCGCAGCTTTGAACGCTGCCCGTATGTCATCGCGCGTAAACATGTGAAACGCGATTATAACGCTATCCGATGACCCGCTTCCCGTCAGATGCGAACCGGCCCACCCACCCCGCTTCCG
>JAFUBE010000542.1 GCA_017460365.1 Eggerthellaceae bacterium | reverse complement strand
GCGCATGGTGCTACAACGTGCGGCCGGGAGTGGAGATCGAGTACATGACGGGGTACAGCCGCTTGGCAGGGGTGCCGGCGGGCGGGGCCGGCGCCGCGCCCGGCGCGGAGACGTCCGGGCTGGCCGCTGGTGGCGTTGGCGTTGGCGGGGATGCGGTTGGCGGTGCAGAAGTGGTGTTCGCCGTCGTTCCCGGGACAGCGGAGTTCCATGCGCCCGGGTGCGGGTTCGCCCGGGCTGGATCGGGTGGCGGGACGGTGCGCACGTCGGCCTCGCGCGAGGCGCTGATCGTTGCGGGGTACCAGCCTTGCGAGGCTTGCCGGCCATAGCGCAAATCGCACTGGAAGGCTGCATCGGCGCTCGACACGTATTGCGCTTCGGTGCGCCGCGCTCTCTTCGGTCTATCCCATCCGTTACAATTGCCCCAAGAGCGCGAGAGGAAACGAGCCATGGGCGAACACGATGCAATCAAGGGCAAGGTTGCCGAGATACTGGCGGGGGCGAACTGCTACCCGTTCCTGTTCATAGGGTCGGGGCTCTCGATGAGGTACATGGGCACCCGGAACTGGGCCGGGCTGCTCGAATGGGTGTGCTCGGAGACCCTCGATGACGAGTTCGCCTTCGCAAGGGCCCGCGCCAAGGCGAGGAACGCCGAGCGGAACGGGGAGGTAGATGACGCCATGCCCTATGTGGCGACGCTCATCGAGGACGACGTGAACGCAGCCCTGCTATCAGGCGAGCGGTTCGACTGGTTCAGGAAACGCTATGCGAACGAGCTCAAGCAGGGTGTCTCGCCGGTGAAGCAGTTCATCGCGGACGACCTCGCGAAAGCGACCGTCGCCGATTGCGTCGAGGTGGACGTGCTCTCGTCAGGCTGCCCGGGGAAGGTGTCGGGCGTCATCACGACGAATTACGACCACCTGGCGGAGCAGCTCTTCCCCCAAAGCGACGTGTTCGTGGGCGGCGACGACCTCCTGTTCGGGGAGATGAGCTACTCGGCGGAGATATACAAGATTCACGGGTCGGCGTCCAGGCCGGACACGATGGTCCTCGACCAGGCCGACTACACGGCCTTCCGCGACAAGCAGGCGTACCTCGCGGCCAAGATACTGACCGTGTTCGTCGAGTACCCGATCATATTCCTCGGCTACTCCCTGCGAGACCCCGACATGCGGTCGATCCTGGGGTCGATAGCCAAATGCGTCGGCCCCGACCGCGCGGAGATGCTGGCGGACCGATTCGTGTTCGTCGAGTACGGCGACTCGGCCGGCGACCCCGTGCGGACCATGAGCCAGGAGTTCGGTGCCAACTCCATAGCCATGACGCACGTCGTGACGAGGGACTTCCTCCCGGTGTTCGAGGCGGTTGCCGAGACGGAGACACGGTACGACCCCAGGGTGGTACGCAAGCTCAGGCAGTCGGTGTACGAGATCGCCTCGCACCTCGACCCCGCTTCGACCGTGGTCACGAGCGGCTTCTCGAAGCTGGACAACCTCTCAGACGACGACCGCGTGATCATTGGGTTCAACGCCGTGAGGGAGGGCTTCGGGAAAATACCCACCGCCGAGGACCTCTACTACGACGCCGTTTTCGACGACCACGACTTCAACGCCAGCCTCGTCGTGGGCGACTACCTGCCCAAGCTCCTGAAGAGCAATCCGGGCGGCCTGCCGATGCGCAAGTACCTGCGCGATGCCGGCGGCATACCGCTGGACGAGCGCATTGTGAAGGACCTCGACAAGCGCACGTCGATGTCGGCATTCCTCAACGACGGCATAAGGCGGTCAGCTGCGGGCTGGAGGGAGCGGCTGCGGGACTTCTCGATCGACGGCCTCGTGGAGGCGTTCGGATTCGACGAGGCCCACACCAGGCTCGCGGCGCTCGAGCCCTCCGAAATCGACCTCGACCAGCTGCAGGGCCATCTCGAGCAGGTCATAACGCGCGGCGGCGGCAGGGACGCGATAGAGGGCAACCCCGAGCTCAAGCGCGCCATCAGGATCCTGGACTTCCTGAGGTTCGGGGCGGAGTAGCAGGAAAGCCCCGCTCACCTTCGGCCAAAGTGCGAACACCCGGCCTGCAGTGAGCAGGGCCCTTTCCTCTTCGTGGACACACCCCCGACGCAGTGCGAGCACCGTTCGGCAAGTGCGGCGCTCCTTGGAGCGCTGCTACTAGTATACGCGCCGCACCCGCTTTGGAGGGCGGGAAACGTCGAATATCCCGCGAATCGGCACCAAAAAGGAACTCGTTGGTGGATCGCTGTAACCGATCGAGGCGACAGGCAAAACGCGCTCTAGGCCTGCTTCAACGTGAAGCACGACACGCATGCTGGATCGCCGGCTTTTTTCGCAAGGATGGGCTTGGAAGGCGTTCGAGCTGGTTCCCGATAAGGATTTCGCCGGGTTGATGCCCGATGTTCCCGTTTGATACCTGGCAGGATTTCACCATGTTGCTTGGACGATCCATACCTTTCGACTGCGGTGAAAGTGGCCTCAATCGAATTATTCAGTTCCGAAATTATATTGGTTAGTAACTCACATATTATTTGAGAAGAATTGGAGATGAATTCGAGAAGAATGGGGCTTTGAGACGAATCTGAGACGAGAATTCTGATAAACTTTGCAACAAGAACGGGGCCGATTACCTGCGGACATGCACGAAGGCGAAAGATGGGGGGGCGTGTTCTCGGCCTGTCACG
>JAFUBE010000541.1 GCA_017460365.1 Eggerthellaceae bacterium | reverse complement strand
ATCGTCCCATAAGCCTTGCAGGCACTCTCTTGTAAGATTCCTTGAAATGAGTTCGGCCTGCAGTCGTAGCCTTCAATCGGCTCAGTATTTCCGATATCTAATATGGCCATAACGTCGCGCTCGTCTTGTACGTACCCGACATGTACCGACCGTCTAACCCCAGAACGACTTCACCGGCGTTGGGTCCCGAGAAAAAGAATAGCAGCCTATCGTATTCTCTAATGACGGAATTCGCCCCCTTCGAGCCTTCTCCGGTGTGCTGGGCGTTACCGTAGACGAACTCTATGCATCTGCCTTCTTTGAGCTCCATCTCTGGGTCGATAGCCGTTTCCAACAAATTATCGGAATCAAGGGCCGTGCTTTTCAGCTGGTTGAAAGCAGCGACGAACTCATGCTCCCCTTCGGTGTACTCCGACTCAACGCCATCGGAATGCACGACTATACTCTCAGGAAGCTCGAGCAAAGGCGTCACATCAGAAGACGCGCAGCCGAAAGCTGCAGCGAGGCACGGGAGCAACGCGGCGGCGAAGCAAACGGCTCTGATGCCCTTACCGGGTTTCATGCGAAGCTCCCCTCAATACAAGGAGAAACAGCGCCAGGCTGATTAACACCGGCAGGAAAGTCAATGCGATCGATAGGGCGAGTTCGAGCGCTTGCCCCCCGTTCAGAGCGGGTGCTTTGGAAAGCAGGCTTACGAGATAAACGATGGCCGGCGCCAGCGAAAAGAGCAGCATCGATAGCCCGATTCCACGTGATGGCTCCCTTTTCGATTTCAACGACCACGCTGAAATCAGCAGCAAAGGCACGCCGCTCCAGAACGACGCGAGGAAGAGTAGAAGGATGTTGCGGCCAAGAGCGCTCATCGCGCCTGAGACCATCAAGAGGAGAAGAGCGCAGACGACCACGAGACAGCAAGCCCCATATACAACCGATATCGTCTTCGCAGCTTTCATGACAAGCATTATATATGTACTAGAATAAATTTTTGCCTCGACTCGCTATAGCAGTTCAACCGTCTTGGGATCCGCCCGGTACCTAACGGCAATGAGGCAGGACAGCGTCGCGACGACAGGAATCTGTCTATATCGTGCGGTAAATCCTTGTTAACGGGCATAATATCGCTATAATTGCAACATATGCCCGTTAACGAGGAATGAGAGCATATGGAGCAAAGGCTTAACCACCGCGAGCGGTATCTGCAGAGGCTCAGGCCGTTCTACCACGACGACGACATCATCAAGGTGATTACCGGCGTGCGCCGCTGCGGCAAGTCCTGCCTCATGGCCACCGTCGCCGAGGAGCTCCTAGCCTCCGGAGTCTCCGAGAAGGACATCCTCTTCATCGACCTCGACTCCAAACCATACAGAGGAGTCACCACACCCGACCAGCTTGAGGCGGCGATCGAATCCCTCGTCTCGGACGACGACCCGAAGTACCTCTTCGTCGACGAGGTCCAGAACGTCGAGGGCTTCGAGTCGGTTGTCAACGCCTACCGCAACGACGGCGGGCTCTCGGTGTTCCTCACCGGCTCGAACTCGTACCTGCTGTCGGGCGAGCTGGCCACGAAGCTCACCGGCCGCTACGTCGAGGCGGAGATGTTCACACTCGGCTTCTCGGAGCACCTGGGCATGAAGCAGTTCCTCGGGCTAGACCTCGGATCAGACGCCCTGGAGTTCGAGCAGTGGCTATCTTTCGGAGGGTTCCCTCGTGCGCT
>JAFUBE010000540.1 GCA_017460365.1 Eggerthellaceae bacterium | reverse complement strand
TCCTCGGCCTGCTTCTTGGCTTCATCCATCGCGGCCTCGTCGCTCGTGTCGTCGACGCCGAACAGGATGTGCGACGAGCGCTTGGAACCGTCGTAGTACGACGCATACGTCTGAGCCGAGGTGACGATATCCTCGTCGGTGACCTCAGCCTTGCCCTCGTAGTACTCGCCGACCTTCTGCTCGTAGAGCGATTCCTTGATCGTCTCGCGATAGCTGTCCTCGGTGAAGCCAGCCTGCTCGAGCGCCTTCGTCCAGGCTTCGTCGCTGTCGTAGTTCCCCTTCATGTTGTTGATGTACTCGTCGACTTCGCTGTCCTCGACCGTGATGCCGAGCTCGGCAGCACCCTGCATGATGACTTCCTGCTCGGTCAGCGTGTCGATGATCTGCTGGCGCACGCTCGACGGCGTCATGTCGTTCTCGACGAGGAACTGGCCCCACTGGTCTTCCTCGGTAAGACCCGACTGCTCGCGAATCTGCTCGACTTGATCGGTGACCTTCTGCTCGGGAATCGCCGTGCCGTTAACCGTGGCGGCCGTACCACCGCTTGCGGAATCGCCGGAGGAATTCGAGCATGCCGCAAGGCCGAACATGCACGCCACCACGACGCACGCAACGAGCGCTGCCGTCACAAACCGAGTCTTTTTCATGAAACACTCCTTATAGTGCCGTTCTATACCGTGTGACATTGTCGCATGGCCACTTTTCACGGCTTCGCGGGACACAATATGGACACTTTCCTTTCACGAACGCGCGAAAGTTGACGAGATGGTGTCGGTCGTTATTTCCCAGCAGCGGCCTTCTTGCGTTCCACCGCGCTCAACAGGCGTTTCCTCAGACGAATCGACTGGGGAGTGACCTCGACGAGTTCGTCGTCCTCGATGAACTCGAGGGCTTCCTCCAGCGTATATGTTACCGGCGGGGTAAGCGAGATCGCCTTGTCTGCGTTGCTCGAGCGCTGGTTGCCAAGCTGCTTGGTCTTCTCGACGTTCACGACCATGTCGCCTTCCTTGGCGGACTCGCCCACGATCATGCCTTCGTAGCAGTCCTCGCCCGGGCCGATGAACAGGCGGCCGCGCTCCTGCAGCGTGTCGAGCGCGTACGCAACCGACTTGCCGGTCGACATCGAGATCATCATGCCGTTCTTGCGATGCGCCATCTCGCCGCGGTACGCGCCGTACTCGCTGAAGTGGTGGAACATCGTGGCCTCGCCGCGCGTGGCGTTCAGCAGGCGCGTGCGCAGGCCCATCGTGCCGCGCGTGGGGATCTTGAACACGAGATGCGTGTCCTCGCCGCGCTGGAACATGTCGGTCATCTCGCCGCCGGCGTTGCCGAAGACCTCGATCGCCTTGCCGGCATACTCGCTCGGCACGTCGACCGTGGCCTCTTCGATCGGCTCGAGCTTGTTGCCGACCTCATCGGTCTTGAAAACGACCTGCGGACGGCCGACCTGGAACTCGAAGCCCTCGCGGCGCATCGTTTCCATGAGCACCGACAGGTGGAGCACGCCGCGGCCGGCGACTTCCATACCGGTCGTTTCCGGGCCTTCGGTGATGCGCATCGAGATGTTCTGCTCGGCCTCGCGCAGCAGGCGCT
>JAFUBE010000059.1 GCA_017460365.1 Eggerthellaceae bacterium | reverse complement strand
TCGCACAGGGCGTTCAGGCAGTACATCGACGCCGCCATCTGGGCGATGCGCACGTTCCCGAGCTTCGCGCGCCTCGTCTTCGTCCTCGGCATACCTGCGGCGTTGAGGGATTCGGTTATGACCTGCGGCGTGTCGTAAGCGGTGCCGGTTAGCGCCTTCGTGAAGCCGTTGACGATGCAGTGATTGTGGGCGGTAGCGTTTCTCAGCGCCTTCACGCTCTTGAGCGCGTAGTGCTCTTGGAGCATCGCGTTATCTTCCCAACGGTTGGCGCAGAACAGGTAGAAGTTCACAAACGTGCCGAAGTCGATTACTTCCAGGAACACCCAGACGGGCATATCAGCCATGTGGTGCGCTATCAGGTCGCCCGCGTAGGCGTCGCGCCGTTCGTCAAGACCTCCGCGAACGTGCATCGCACCCAGAATCGCGTTGCGCCCTGCGTGGTTCAGGCTGGCGTAGAACTCATCCACGATTGCATAGCCGTTCTCGCCGCGGCTCTCGACGTTTGCGAGCACCTTCATCTTCGCAAAATGCTCCACGTCAACCGTGAGCGTCAGGAACGTTTCTCTCAGCTTGCGGTCGAGCGATGACAGGGCGGCGAGGTCGCCGAAATCGAGGTTGATGTAGTCGCCCACGTTCGCGCCCTCGGTCTGTCGGTCGTAGAGCTGTCGGTACGACGTGATGCGCAGGTAGTTGTTTTGCTTTGCGAGGATTGCTGCTGCTTCGTCCTCCTCGCAAAGCTCGAATGTAATCCCCTTCGATTTCAGGCGGGCGATCTGCTCTTCTATGGTGAGCATCGGTTTTTCGTGCTGCGGTTCGGTTGCTTCGGGCAGTTCCATGGCGCTCCAATCTGTACCAGCAGATTGTAAACCAGGAATGCCCCTTCCGCATCGTTTAAGGATGGTCGCGCCCGCACGAACGCGCTGCGCTCATGCGGGCGGTCGTCGTAATGTCAACTTGGCTATGAGCGGTTGTAGGCGACCGTTCTCACCGGCCATTCCGCTTCCGCCAGATCATGCAGGTCGTCCATGTCTTGCACGTCTGTCACGCCAACCTCGATCGAGGCGATGTGCGCGGGGTCCACCAGCCGGTTGAACGCGACCGACAGGCTGGCGTCGAAACCGCAGGCCGATAGCGTGTTGTCGAGGTTGCCCGCCCGGTCGAAGACCGTGTAGGTGCCGCCGTCGACCATCTTGACGGTGATGGTGCGGACGTTTATGGGATCTTGCGCCATGTCGTAGTCTTCGGGTTCGCTCGGTTCCGCGAACAGCGCGCGCCCGTCTAGCACCAACCCGAGCGGGGACAGGGCAACAGTCGACCCTTCGGCACTCGCGAACGTTGCGCTTTCCACAGCCTTCGTGCAGGGGATCTCGTAGCTTTGCGTGTGGAACTGTTCCTCTTCGGAATCCTCGAACGGTACGTCCCATGTGTAGACCGTAAGCGTTGCGGGCTGCCCCTGCGGCACGGGCTCCCCGAACACGCTGTAGGCATATCCCACCAAGGTGTCCGCCGTGCTGGTGGTCGGGTCGATGTAGACGAACTCGTCGCCCGCCGCGCTCCAGGAGAACTGCGAGCCAGGTGCCATATGCGCTCCCTTGGCCGCGACGTTGTTGGTGTGCTCGTCCCACTGCAGGCAGGTCACACCGCCGTCGCGGTGCAGCGTGAAGCGGTAGACCAGGGCGTTCTCGCTGCGCACGGCGGACGTGATCGTGAGCTCGTGCCCGTCGGGGGCGGACACGGCGACGGGCTCGTCGCACACGGCATCGCCCAATAGCGCCTCTGCGGCCTCGGCGTCGAGCTGGACTACCTCGCTGGCCGGGTAAACTACCGGCGTCGGCGGCTTCTCACCGTCGTGGTACTGGTAGCTTTGCTCGGCAGACTGGCTTTCACGCCATCCGTCCCCGAGCGCCCCGGCGAAGAAATCGGCATGGCTCGTGATGGCCCAGGCGGCTGCGGGCAACGCGACGCACACTGCCGCCACCGCTGCGGCCGCCCTCCACGTGATGCGGGTTGCGGCTTTCGATGCCGTTCGGGCGTTCCGCGTTCCAGGTTGCCGCGCGACCTCCTGAATCAACGCCCGACGCCTATCCTGGTACTGGGCCGAGAACTCGTGGCGCGTCTGGGGCTCGGCGAACTGCTCGAACCCCACATCGGCTGGGCTGGTCCCCTGCGTGTCGAAATATGTTTCATTCATTGGTCATTCCTCTCAGATTTCTGATTTGGGCAATCGCCCTCTGTTGGCGCTTGCGCACGGCGGCCTCGCTGATCCCGAGGCTGTCTGCCGCCTCTCGGACGGAGCTTCCCCGCTCGAATCTCTCGCGCAGCACGGCTTGCTGCGGCTCTCGCAGAGGATCGATGAGCGAGTCGAACCCCGCTCGGGAGATCGCCGCGCGTTCTGGTTCCTCTTCGGCGCTTGCTGCGATTCCGGACTCGCTGTCGGATATCGGCCGCGTGCGCTGCCGCTCGCGGACGTTTTTCCGGTACTGGTCTATGGCCGCGTTGCGCACTGCTGCGAATGCGAGGCGTTCGGCTTCCTTGGATGCGGGGTCGCGGGGCACATGTCCGTTGCGGACGATGCCCTCGAACGCCGACATCACGGCCTCTTCAGCCTGTCCCTCGTCGTGAAGTATCGCGAAGGCAACGCGGTACATCCTCTGCTCGTAGAGCTCGAAGAGGCGCGTCAGGCGAGCTGCTGCGTTATCGCTTCTTCCGAACATGGTCATCCTTCATATCCGTTCCTTCCAATTCTAGCTTCCGTGCATTTGAAGCGCTCCACCCTATATAACGACCTGCGAACCCGGAATGTGACACCTTTTTTCGTCAGGGGAAATGCCAAGCGAACCTTACACACTATGTCGCGAATTGCCATCTTCGGTTGGTGGAACAGTCGCCCTGGGCGGTTTACCATTTCATGCATGGTATGAATCGTATGAAAGGGGTAAACGATGCGCTACGAGTATGTGAGGGTGAAGCTCGACAAGAACAACTACGCGCTGAACTCCGACATGGAGAGCCACCGCGAAATCATCGACCGTGCGGCCACCGAGGGCAAGCGCTATGCGGGCTGGTTCCCCGTGACGCAGGGTCCCACGGGCAAGACGGTGGAGTTCGATCTGATTTTCGAGGTGGAATAGATGGGAATCGGCACCAACATACAGGCGACGCGCCAGGCGGCGGGGCTCACGCAGGAGCAGCTCGCGGCTGAGGTAGGCGTGTCGCGCCAGACGGTAGCGAAGTGGGAATCCGGCGAGACGTCCCCCGACCTGGAACATGCGGCCGCGCTCGCCGACGCGCTCGGCTGCACGGTCGACGCGCTTGCGAACTTCGATTCGGCTGGCACGGGGCTCGGGGCGCCGCCCCGGGGCAAGCACCTGTTCGGCAGCGTGAAGGTGGGCGAGCGCGGGCAGGTGGTCATCCCGAAGGAGGCCCGCGAGGTGTTCGGCATACGGCCCGGTGACAAGCTCGTCGTGCTCGGCGAGGACGGCCAAGGGATCGCCCTTTGCAAGGAAGAGGACTTCATGGCCGGCGTCGTTGCCGTCATGGAAGCCGCGCGCAGGAGCGTGCGATGAGCGGCCTGGGAAAGCATAAGGCGGGCAAGGTGGCCGTCATCGTTTTCGGAGCGCTTGCCGTTGTCTCCATCGTCGCGGTATTCCTCTACCGCGACGGGAACCTGCATGCCGAAGAGCGCATGATCGCGCGTGCAATCGATGCGGGATTCGTCGAGAAGCAGGTAACGGTCGACGAAGCCACGGTCAACTATGCCGAGGGGCCCGACAACGGCCCGGCTTTGCTGCTCGTGCACGGACAGGGCATGGAGTGGGAGGACTATGCGAGCGCCCTTCCCGACCTGGCGAGACGCTACCACGTGTTCGCCGTGGACTGCTTCGGGCACGGCGAGTCCGAGCACGACCCGGCACTGTACTCGTGCAGAGCGAACGGAGACGCGCTCATCGCGTTCGTTCACAAGGTCATCGGAAGCCCTTACGCCGTATCGGGCCACTCATCAGGTGGAATAATCGCCGCCTACGTCGCGGCGAACGATCCGGAAAACGTGACCGCGCTCGTTTTGGAGGACCCGCCATTGTTCCGCGTGACGCCCGAGGAGGCACAGGAGGGTGCGGGCACGTTCGCCTGGCACGATGGCTACATGGTGGCGCATGCCTTCCTGCTGCAATCCGTCGTGGGCGACTATGCCGCCTGGTACGCTGCCCACAGTTACCTGTTCGGCCTGTTCGGGGGCTTGCAGCCCATGCTTGCCGACCAGACGGCCGAATGGTGCGCCGAGCATCCGGGAGAGCATGTCGTGAACGCGTGGGTTCCCCGTGCATGGACGCGCGGCATGTACTTCATGGACGATTACGACCCGCTCTTCGGCGAGGCGTTCTACGATGGCAGCTGGATGGCCGGCATCGACCAGGAGGGGATGCTGCTCTCGATCGAATGCCCTACTGTGTACCTGAAGGCGACCACCCGCTACGGCAACGACGGCGTGCTCTACGCCGCCACGACCGATGATGACGCTGCTCGCGTGCGAGAATGTCTTGCTAGCTGCGAGCGCATAGAGGTCGACTCGGGCCACGACATCCATGTAGAGCGCCCGACGGAGTTCGTTGCTGCGGTAGGCCGGGTCGTCTAACCTGCAACACCGGCAACGCCGACGAAGCCCATCATCACCACTAGCACGACGATGACGACCACGACGCGCGAGGCGAGGACGCGGCGCTTGCCCATGCGCTCGCTGGCGCGGGAGAACGCGAAGCTCAGCATGACGTAGCCGATCATGCCCCAGACGGCGACCCAGCGGCAGGCGGTCGCTGCGGCGGGCGGGATCGCGAACACTCCGCTCATACCTATCGCGGCGGCGAGTATGGCGGCGATGGCGCACGCCACGGCGGCGAAGTAGAGGCGGAGCGACTGCCTGTCCTCGGTGTCGCGCTTCGACCGCACGTCCTCGTCGCTCACGAGCGAGTCAATCGTGCAGCCGAACTCGTCGGCTATGAGCCTCAGGCTGTCGACTCCCGGCCAGCCTCTTCCCGTCTCCCACTTGCTCACCGCCGTGCGCGTGACGAGCAGCCTGGCGGCCAGCTCGTCCTGGGTCATGCCCGCATCGGTGCGCAACGTGCGTATCTTCTCGCCGATCTCCAGGGGGTCCGTCCTTTCCGCTCGGGAATGATTCTACCCTCCGAGCGTAAGGGCGGCATGGCGAAAAGTCACGACACCATCTGTCACGCCAAGCGCGACCTGCGGTTTCGCCAGTTACGGGAGCCCGATGAAGCGGGCGAGGCCTAGGAACAGGGCCATCAGCGCGAGCCCGGCGATCGCGCCCAACGCCATCTGCAGCGCCACGCGCAGCGCGCCGGGGAGCTTGCGCGTGCGCGGTATGTCGTCGGGATCCGCCCCGTCGAGGAAGGCCTTCACCTCGGCGAGCGTCTTGATGTCGTGCCTGTCCTCGATGCGTTGTGCGAAGTAGGCCGGGACGATTCCCGCGAGCATGATCCCGATGGCCAGCAAGTACAGCGGCGAGTAGTACGTCACCCCGCTCGTGATGAGCAACACGCTCATCAGCATTCCCACAGCGGTGATAACAAAGGAAAGCGCCACTCCTGCTTTCACCTTGAAACGTTGCATCTCGTAGTTCTCGATTTCCTTGCTCATGGTCTCCACGTCTCCTTTCACGAGGGAATCCACGGACACGCCGAACAGGCTGGAAAGCAGGAGCAGGCTCTGCACGTCGGGGTAGGTCTTGCCGGTCTCCCAGTTGCTGACAGTCTGGCGCGACACGAAGATGCGCCGCGCGAGCTCTTCCTGGGAGATGCCTGCTTGCTCCCGATGGTCGCGTATGTTTCCGCCTACTTCCACAGACCTTCCGTTCTTCGCGTCCCTTGCGTGAGACGAGGTTGCCATGTAATGCGAAACTCTACCACCGAAAGGCTTTGACAGGGGCGGATTTGCGCCGGTATCGGCCTGTCAAAAGGCTTTGACAGGCATTTGAGCTGGGGTTTCCTATTTGCCGGCGGCGGCCTTCATGGCGAGCGACGTTATGACGCACGCGATGCCGCCTACGGGCCAGACCACCCAGAAGTAGGCGCAGACGGTGGCAAGGCCTGAGTTGCCGGCGTCGGATGCCGCCATTCCTACGAAGAGCAGCAGCAGGCCCAGCGCGGTGGCGGCGAGCATGATGATCCCGCAGGCGCGGCCGACCTGCGGGTTGTCGCGCTCCCACTGCTCGTCGGCGCGCTCCTTGTTGTAGTTCTCCACGTCCGTCATGCCGTGGGCGATGCCGCCGCGCACGAGGCACCACACGCCGCACGCGACGAGCGCGAGCAGGGCGGCAGCCCCGACCTCCTGTATCTGCTCGTTCTCGGATACCCCCGTGACGATGACGGCCACGACGCCGACGAGGATGAGCGCGATGCCGGCCGTGAGGAAGCGGGCGAAGGCGCGCTGCTCGGCCTCCTTCTGCGCGGGCGTGTAGAAGTCCTCCACGAACGGGTGGGCGCGGGTAAACGAGGCGTGGCCCACGCCGGCCGGCAGGATGAAGGCGAGCCCGGCGGCAACGAACACGATGATGGTGGCGGGCGTAACCGCTTGCGAGAAGCGCTCTTCCAACAGGGCATCCGCCAGCAGGGCGACGGCGACCCCCGCGATGATGAGCGCCACGCCCGCGGCTATCCCGGACGCGAACTTCCTCATGTGGGAATCGTAGCCGCACACGTCCTCGGCGGGAGCACCGTCGGGCATGACCTCGGCGGAGTTCACCTGTCGCCCGGACAGGTCGCCGGACACCAGCTCGTCGAGCGTGCACCCGAACAGGCCTGCCATCTTCACCAGCTTGTCGACCTCGGGCGTGGATTGCCCCGACTCCCACTTCGCCACCGACTGGCGCGAGACGCCCAGTAGCATGGCGAGCTGCTCCTGGGTCATGTTGCGCTGCTGCCTCAAGCACAGCAGATTGTCTCTGAATTTCAACTTTATCTCCTTCATGGTCGGATATTTTACCTTGCTGCGCTGCGCACGCCGAATGATGCGGTTGCGCGGCAATGAATGCCACCAATCATGCTTGGCAAAATGGGCGAATAGGGCGCAACCGGAGGTTGCGATGCCTGGTCAGATGTGTGTTCATGCCTCATTGCCCGACTTTGTGACGACTCGGGACAATAGCAAGCATCGTAGAGGGTGCGGGCTTTCTGTACCCGCCTGGATGAAAGGAACGGTTCATGGACGGTGAGCAGAATGGCACGCAAACGCAGATCGAGCAGCAAGAGCAGCAAGCGACGCAACAACAAGCGAACGGGCAGCAGGAAACAAAAGAAGCGCAAGGCAAGCATGCCAAGGGCGCGGAAGCTGACGGCGCAGCAGCAAGCGGCGTTAATGCGAAAGCATACGAATCGCAGCTGGCTGAGCGGGATTCCAGGATCGAAGAGCTCGAGGCGCAGATCGCCGAAGCCGCCAAGAGCGCTGAAGCAGCAGACGGGCTTCGTGCGGAGATTGCCGCGCTGAAGCAGCAGGGCGAGGACGAGCGCGTGGAGTTCGCGCTTCTGCTCGCTGGGTGCCGCAACGTGAAGGCGGCTCGGGCGGTGTTGGACGACCACGGCGGGGACGTAGACGCCTTGAAGGCCGCAGAACCTTGGATGTTCGCCGAAGCACCTGCGAAAGCGACCGGCAAGACTGGGCTTCCCAATGCCGGGGCGGCGAGCGATAAGGACGCGCAAGTGAAGAAGTGGCGGGCAATCGCCGGGCTGGACGACGAAAAGGAATAGCAATCGCGGGCTGTGGCGTGGGAGATTCCTCGCTGCGCTCGGAATGACGGGCAAGGGCCCGGATGACGGAAACGGGAATGCTCCCACGATTGAACAGGAGAAACGAACATGGCTAACAACATCGAGTACCGGAAAGCGTACACGGCGATCCTTGACGAGGTCTACCAGCGGGCGTCCGTTTCTGGGTGCCTGACCAGCGGGAACCGCATGGTGCGGCAGGGGGCACATGCAAAGGAGATAATGATTCCGCGCATCGAAGTCTCTGGCCTGGGTGACTACGTTCGCAACCAGGGCTACGCGCAGGGGGCGATCCAGTTCAGCTACGAGAGCCACAGCCCTGACTACGATCGCGGATTGAAGCTCGTGGCCGATGTCATGGACGTGGAAGAGGCTGGCTTGATTGATTGCTTCGTGGCTGCTGGCTCCGAACTTCAGCGCACGCAGGTGGCACCCGAGGGCGACGCGTACACGTTCGCAAAGATCGCGGGCTTCGAGGGTGTGACCACCAAGAGCGAGGACTTGAGCAACGCGAGCGCGGAAAGCCTTCTGGCTTCGCTGCGCGAGGTCACGTCTGCTATGGATGAGAAGCAGGTTTCGACCGGCACGCGCTACCTTTTCATCACGCCGACGTTGAAAGGTGTTATCGACGACTTCAGCTACGCCAACCCGAACCGTTCCAACCGCGTGCTGGAGCGCTTCGCCCGCATCGTGGAGGTGCCGCAAGTGCGCTTCTACACGGCAATCGACCTGCTGTCCGGCGGCGAGGACGGGTTCGGCTACCGCAAGGCGGTCGGCGAGTACGTTAAGACCGAGGACATCGAGGTCGACGCTTCCAAGATGTACTACACCAAGAGCGGCGACGAGTACACCGTCGTCGATTCGCCCACCAAGAGCGGGCTCGCCAACTACTACGAGCTGACTGGTGCCGGCGCCGACATCAACTTCATGGTGGTGGAGAAGAGCGCGATCTTGAAGTGGGACAAGCACGTTGCGAGCCGGATTTTCAGTCCAGACGAGCTCGAAAACCTCGACAGCTACATGCTGAAATATCGCAAGTATTCGCTCTGCAGCGTGCTCGCCAACAAGCTGGATGGCGTGTACGTGAGTGCCGACGTGGCGTAGCCGTGGCTGTCACTTACGAATACTACTCTGAGACGTATGGGGGCGGTCTTCCCGAGGCCGCCTTCATGGCGTCTCTGCCCACCGCCGAAGCGCATGTGAAATGGCTCTGCGCGGTGAAGGGCGTGTGCGCGACCTCCACGGCTTACAAGCGGGCGGTCTGCGCGGCTTGCGAGGCGTTCGCGGAGTTCGGCGCGGGCGAGGTCGGCGGGTACACGATCGGTTCGTTCACCGTTCGGAATTACGAGAATAAAGGCACTACGGGAGAAGAGCTTGCGACTGCCGCCGCGTTGCGCGAGCTGGGGCTTTCCGGGATGGCGTTCTGCGGGGTGCGCTGATGCGGGTGTTCAGGCCCATACCCAGGGCGGCGCTTCCCGGCGTTATGACCGTGCGGCTGTGCCTGGATGATGGCTCGTTCGGTGAGCCCGTAGTTGTTGCGGGCGTGCGCTTCGATGAAACCCAGAAGGAGAGCTCGGACGAGCACCGGAGCGCGGACAACGGCTCCGGCATCGTGTTCGTTGACGCCGTGAACACTGCCGGTGCCTTCGAGGTTCCCGTTGGTGCTCGTGTGGCTATTCGCGGGCGATCTTACATCGTGAGGGAATGCTACCGGGCCGACGACCTCTTCGGGCGCTGCCACCATTGGGAATTGAAGGTTGGATGAGCATAGTGCGCGTTGCAAATTTAGTATCGAAATGCCTGGTAGACGGCGACTTCTCAAACTACTTCTCAAAAGTTCCGTCGGCGGTTGAGTACCCGGAGCCCATCGTTCTAGTCGAAGGAGCATTCACGCGGGAATCGCGCATCGAGAGCGAGGAACGCGGCGTTGTTCCGATTGACGTGTACGTTGTGCGGGAAGTTGCCGCCGATGCCGAGGCGGTGGCGATCGCTTGCGAGCAGTGGGTTCGGGCTTACGGCTGGGAGCGGCATTCGGAGTGCTGGCCCTGGCGGGTCGTGGGCGTCGACACGTTCGCGCCCGCGTTCGACGTGCGGGATTCGTCCGGGCGATACGTTTGGAAGTTCACGGTGACGGTTACGGTGGTGAGGCAAGTTGGCTGACAAGAAAGCAACCTGGACTAGGAGCTGGGGAGATCCTTCGACTACCCGGCTTCGCCGCTCCGCTCAGGATGACGCCATGCGGCGGCTGCGGGCTTCGGGGGACTACGACGTTACGGCCAAGGAAGCGCAGCGCAAGGCGGCTGCCTACGGGCGTGCTAGGGGGAACGCATGAGGTCGATAATCTACGCGGGGCACGACTTCAGCGAGCTTTGCTCTGCCGAGGTCGTTGCGAAGTCGGCAAACCCGATAATCGCAGAGGCTTTGCAGGTGCCGGGGCGTGCGGGGGCCATGCTCGTCACCGGCTACCTGCCGCCGGTGGACGTGACCGTGCGGCTGTTCCTGGACGCGGGTTTCTCCGCCGACGTGGTGCGGCTGGCCGAACTGCGGCACAAGCTCTCGTTCTGGCTGTGCGCTCCCGGCGGCGGCGAGCTGGTGCTGCCGGACGAGCCGGAGCACACCTACCGTGATGCGCTGCTGGTGTCGGCCGGTGCGTGGTCGAAGTTGTTCAGCGACGGACAGTGCGAGATAACCTTCACGCTGTTCGACCCCATCGCCTACGGGCGCGAGCGCATCGAGCGGCTATCGCGCTTCGATGTGGGCGGCACCTGGCCGGCGCTTCCCGAGTTCCGGCTTGTGGCCGCTGCCAGTTCGAGCGTGCGCGTGGGACATGCGCTGCAGAACCGGTTTGTCACAATCGATTACGAATTCGCGGGCGGCGAGGCCGTCGTTATCGACTGCGCCACCGAGCGCGTCTACATAAACGACGCGGACGCCCGCGATTGCGTGGCGCTGGGGAGCGATTTCTTCAGCTTGGACCCCGGTGACCGCATAGTTTCGGTCTACGGCGCAACCTACTTCGAGACGCGCTTCGTGGAGAGGTGGGCGTGATGGCCGGGGCGGTTCCCACGATCTTTAGATTCGACCGTTGGGACACCCGCATCGGCACGCTGCCGGTTGCGGGCGAGCTCGGTCACACCGAAGAGCTCAACGGCGAGGACACGATCGAGTTCCAGTCCTGGGAAACACCGGACAAGGGCGACCGGCTTCTGTGGTTGGATGGCGAGACTTGGCGTGAACACGTCGTTGTCCGCACCGAAGAGCCGATGGCGGGCGTGTGCAACGTGTATGCGGAATCCTCGCTCTGCGAGATGCTTGACGACTTCATAGAGGATTCTCAGCTCGTGAACCGGACGGCGCTACAGGCTTTGACGGCGGCGCTTGCCCCTACCCGCTGGCTGATCGAGCATTGCGATTCGCTGGGGACCGCCGGCTGTCTGATCTACCACCAGAACGCTCTTTGGGCGCTTCGGCGCGTGGCCGAGGTATGGAAGGGCGAGATAACGCCGGTGATTGCCGTGTCGGGCGAGCGCGTGGTCTACCGGGCCGTGCGGCTGGACGCGCAGCGAGGTTCGTGGCGCGGGCTCCGCTTCACTTATGGCAAGAACATGGCCGGTTGCGTGCGGACGGTTCTCGAACAGGATGTTTACACAGCCTTGTATGGGTTCGGCGCCGGTTTGCCCTACACCGATGCCGAGGGGAACTACGTTCCAGGCTACCGGCGCAAGCTGACCTTCGGGGAGATCAACGGCGGGCTGAACTACGTGGCCGACGAGGCCGCTAAGATGCAGTGGGGACGGTGGAACGCGGAGCGGACGGAACGCTGCCATAGCTTCGGGCAGGTCACGTTTTCCGATGTCACCGAGCCTGAAAGATTGCTTGCGCTCACGCGGCTGGCGCTGGCCGAGGCGGTGAAGCCGAAGGTTTCCTACGAGGTGGACGTTGCCGCGCTCGATGGCGGGGACGCCGACCTGGGCGACACGGTTGCCGTTATCGACACGAGTCGCGATCCCGAATGGCGGCTTACTGCCCGCGTCGTTCGGCGGGTGCGCACGTTCGGCGATTCGGTTCTCGCCCGCGTGACCATCGGAACGGTGCAGCCGGTTGACTACGCGAGCGTGAGTACGTTGGCAGCCGATGTCGCGGCCCTGCAAGACGACGTGACCGGCATCGACGGCAACCTGACAACGGCTGCCTCGGTGCAGGTGGTCGAATCCACCGTGACCACCGCGATTGACGACCTGGACGAGCTTGGCGAGCTGGATTTCTAAGGTTGTGACGCGCCGATACCATTCTTGCCATCTGATAGTGAAAGGCGGCATCGATGCTTGACGGTTACGGGCTGCATAGCCTGATTTGGAATTTGGCCGACCAGGTTGTGTCGGATATTCTCGTGGCTTCGCCTATGGACGCTCAGGGGCGCGGGATCGCGCTGGAAGTGCGGGAGAACGGCGTTGCCGCCGATCTGGACGGGGCGACGGCCTACCTGGTCTGGACGCACCGGGGCACGGGCAAGCGCGGGACTACGGCGTTCGATGCTGTGGACGCTTCGGCAGGCAAGTTCCAGGTGTTCTATCCGGCTGCCATGTGCGAGGCGGGCGGGATCGTTGACGCCTCTATCATGCTCTCGCTGGGCGATGGGCGGTATCTTTCAACTCGCGACTTCAACATCCGCGTCGAGCGCGTTTTGATCGACGGGTTGGAGCCGGAAGACGGGTTCACGCTCTTTCTGCAAGCAATCGCGGCCTACGAGAACGCGGGCGACATATCGACCGATGCGGCCACGGCGGCCAACGCTGCCGCCGATGCTGCGAACACGGCGGCGGGCAACGCGGAGCAAGCGATAGCCGACCTGCAAGCTGCCGCCGATGCCGGGGATTTCGACGGGGCCGATGGGGCCGACGGCGCGGACGGGTTCAGCCCGGTTGCCGTGGTGACACAGAACGCCTCGGGCGGCGCGACCATCACCATAACGGACAGGAACGGCACCACCTCTGCCGACATCTCCAAGGGTGCCCAGGGCGAGAAGGGCGACAAGGGCGATACCGGCGAGCAGGGGCCGAAGGGCGAGAAGGGTGACACTGGCCCGCAGGGCATCCAAGGTGAAACCGGGCCGCAGGGCGAGAAGGGCGACGCCGGGGCCACCGGAGCCCAGGGACCGAAGGGAGATACCGGCGACGCGGGGCCGCAGGGGCCGAAAGGCGATACGGGAGAAACCGGCGCGACCGGAGCGCAGGGGCCGCAAGGCGAGACCGGGCCGAAGGGCGACACGGGCGCGACTGGCCCGCAGGGCGAGCAGGGGCCGAAGGGTGACACCGGCGAGCGGGGTCCGCAGGGCATCCAGGGCGAGACCGGCCCGAAGGGCGACAAGGGCGACGACGGTGACGACGGGGTTTCATGTACACATGCATGGAACGGCACCGTTCTTTCTGTTACTTCCGCTTCCGGTACTTCCTCCGCCGATCTGGTCGGGCCGCAGGGGCCGCAAGGCATCCAGGGCGTCCAAGGGCCCGCCGGTGACGATGGAGACGACGGCGCGGACGCCACGATCACCGGGGCTTCGGCGACCGTCGATGCGACGACCGGCACGCCTTCCGTGAACGTGACTTTGGGCGGCACGGCCTCCGCACGCACCTTCGCATTCGCGTTCTCGGGATTGAAGGGCGAGACCGGTGCCACGGGCGCTACCGGCGCGACTGGGCCGCAGGGGCCGGCGGGCGCGGACGGGACGACTTTCACGCCTTCCTCGCCGCTTTCGCTTTCGGGCGGAACGCTTTCAATCGACCTTTCTGCTTACGCGACCAAGCAGTACGTCGACAACGCGATTGCCGATTTGGTCGACCTTTCGGAAGAGGAATTCTAGCTATGACTGTTGGGACTATCGAGACTTCCGTGCTCACGGATATAGCCAATGCGATTCGCTTTCAAGCTGGCGTGGCCACGCTCTACAAGCCGCGTCAGATGGCGGCGGCGGTTGCTGCGCTGGACGGATCCTATGCGGGCAACTACCAGGCGCAGGACTACATGGAGCTTGAGTCGGGCGTGCTGTCGGAGTCTGTCTTCGAGGACATCGCAGACGCGATTCGGGGGCAGAATGGCTTGGACGTTACGTACCAGCCTGGGGAGATGGCGGCGGCGATTCTTGCGCTGACGTGGGACGTGGGGTTGAAGCCTCGGGCTGTGCTGACCTCACTCGGAACGCTGGAGTTCAACTACGTGGATGGGCGGCACTGCTACTCGGGCGGCGTGCCGGTGAACGCCTGGGAGATCGACCCTGCGGGCTACTCGTCGGCGGGCGACAGGCCCTACCACGACATCAGGCTGCAGGTTCGCAAGGTCGTGATCCACTCGTCTTGGACGAGCGTGGGGATGACGAAAGCCGACTACCTCTTCAACTCCTTCCAGAGCATGACCGAGGTTTCCGGGTTCGAGAACATGAGCGGCATCACGAGCGCGGTGCAGATGTTCACGAGCTGCCCTGCGCTGGAAACCATCTACGCAACCAGCTTCGACAATACGGGGCTTACCGGCTCCCTGATGTTCAACGGCTGTAACAGGCTCGTGGGCGGCACGGACGGCTTCGTTCCGGCGGCGACCAGCGCTGCGAGCGTTTGCAAGCTCGGGGCTGGCGGGGTGCTGACCGACCCGAACGCCGATGCGCGGACGTGGTTCCACGCCTTCTTCTACGACGACGGGGGCGCGGTGATATCGGCTTCGAGCGCGGCGGACTCTTCGCGCACGCTCGTCGCTTCCGGGCGGATCTGCGCCATTGGGAAATATCAGGCACTCGGGTTCACACCCTGGGACGGGGTTACGGGCGCGACGCACCGCAACAATCTGATACGCGTGGAATTCGCGGCGGACATGGCAACATTCTCTTACTTGAACCTGTGCTACCTGTTCTACAGCTGCACGCATCTTGCGAGCGTCACCGGGCTCGGCAACCTGAACGGCGTGCGCATGATGCGCTACACGTTCTCGTCCATCGCGGCCGAAGTGCTCGACTTCCGGGGCTTCGACCCCTCGACGCTCACCGACGTTTTCTACTGCTTCAGCGGGTGCTCCGACCTGACGACCATCTACGCGGACTCGAGTTGGTCGCTTCCCGCGAGCGGGCTTTCCGGTTCGCAGTGCTTCTACTCGTGCAGCAACCTCGTGGGCGGCAACGGCACGACCTATGCGAGCTCTCGCACGGCGTACACCTACTTCAGAATCGACGCTGCCGCCACCCCCGGCTACCTGACCGCCGCGTAGCTCGGGCGACATTGTGACGGCGTGGGATGCTTGGCGCGTAGGAAACG
Source organism: Eggerthellaceae bacterium (assembly GCA_017460365.1). Taxonomy (GTDB): domain Bacteria; phylum Actinomycetota; class Coriobacteriia; order Coriobacteriales; family Eggerthellaceae; genus UBA9715. The sequence continues at coordinate 1,936 of JAFUBE010000059.1, read as the reverse complement.
CCGCAGTTTCGCCAAGGGGGTCTGGATGGAATCGATCATCGCCGCAGCGGTTACCGGGGCGCTCACGCTCATAGGCGTGCTGGCCTCCAACTCGAAGAGCAGGGCCGTGACCGAGATGAAGATAGACCAGCTCAGCGCCCTCGTGGAGAAGCACAACCAGGTTATAGAGCGGGTGTTCGTCCTGGAGCGCAGGGCGGATTTGGTGGAGCGCGACGTTGAAGAGCTCAGGAGAAGGGACGAGCGATGACGAGATTTCTGACCGGCAACGAGTGGAACTGGCGGCTTCTGCGCACCATCGCGCAAGGCGTTTTGGGCGTGTTCGTGGCGAACATCGACATGATCGTCGGCGCGGCTGTGCTCGACCCTGCGATGCGGGCGCTCGTGGTGGCGTTCGTGATGGCGGTGCTCTCGCCCATCATGGCCGAGATCGGTAGCCACCTGCCCGAGGGCGAGTAACGCAGGGAGAAACGGAATCGGGCTTTGATGGTGAGGGCGTCGCCTGGTTGCGGCGCCCGACTTGCGAAAGGGGTTAGATATGGCAATTCGAGGGCGAACGTGGCCGTGCAGATTATGAGGCACCTATGCACATGCGCCGAGCACGGGTACAGCCAGCCGGGACGCTTCGGCACGTCCGGGTACTGCAACGTGTCCACCGACGCGGGCACGATACAGGTGAAGAAGGGCGACCGGGATTGTTCGAGCGCGGTATGCGAGGCGTGGGAGCTTGCCTTGAAGGGCAGCTCCTACGAAGGCCGGATAACGCGCTACCACTACACCGGCGATATGGAATCCGTGTTCGTCGGCAGCGGGCTGTTCGAGAAGAAGCCGATGTCGTTCAACGCGTCGCCCGGTGACATTTACCTCGATGTTTCAAGCCACACTGCGATGTGCATACAGAACGACGGCAGCGCCGATTTGCTGGGCGAGTTCTCAATCTCCGAGACCGGCGGCATCGACGGCGAGCCCGGCGACCAGACCGGGCGGGAGTCGAGCATTCACGGCTACTACTCCGGCAGCTGGGACTTCATACTTCATTACAACGGCAAGGCCGATTCCGGCTCCGCCTCCGGCGGATCCTCGGGCCGCAACGCGCCGTCCGGCGACGTGACCAAGATCGCCCAGGACGTGATAAACGGCCTGTACGGCAACGGCGACGCACGCAAGGCCGCGCTGGGATCGCGCTACGCCGAAGTGCAGGTTGAGGTGAACAGGCTGTTGTCCGGCGGGTCTGCGTCCGGCGGCAGCTCGTCTTCCGGCTCTTCGGGCAACCTTCCCATGCCCCGCTACCGCGTGGCCATAAAGAGGGATGGCAAGAAGAAGTGGCTCGGCTGGTGCAACGGCCTCGAATGCGAGGGCTGCTCCGACGACTTCGCGGGCATCGAGGGCGAGGCCGTGGTCGACATCGAGATCGACGAAGCGAGCCTGGGCGACGGCGGCTGGTACAAGAAGCACATGAGCGGCGGCGTGCTGGTTGCCCTGACGGTCTATTACAAGACGCCCGAGCCATCGAAGACCGGATACTACGCCGCGAAATACCGTGTCCACTGGGGCGGCAGCAACCCGCGCTGGGGCAAGTGGGAGTACGACGACGATGACGACTACGCGGGCAACATGAATGACGCGATAGACATGGTGCAGATCACGATCGAGAAGGTCTGACGCCCATTTGTGCAAACGTAGCGCGGCCCCGCTCACTGACGTGGACGGGGCCGCGTTGCGTCCGCTATGTGCTGCGGTTACGCCTCGGGCGGTGCATCCGGGATGGCGTCGAAGTCGAGCAAGATGCGCTCCCACCATTCCCGTTCGGGCGTTCCGGCCGCTCCCAGAAGGTCGAGCATGGCAAGCTGCGCGGCGTGCGGCATGGCTTCGAAGTCGGCACGCATGGCCGCGTCGACGGCTGCGGTGCTGGCTTCCATGTCCTCGCAGATTATCGCCT
>JAFUBE010000539.1 GCA_017460365.1 Eggerthellaceae bacterium | reverse complement strand
CGGTCGTTGCCGGCGCCCCCGTCGTCATCGTCTGTCTCCCACTTGCCCCAGGCGGGGTTCGGGCCCATCCAATGGCAGCGATAGTATGCCGCGTAATAGCCCGTGACCTCTGGGTTAGGTGTCTTGTAATAGACGGTGAGCCCGATCAGCTTGCCGTCCTTCGTGTTCTTCTCGTACCAGCCCCCGCCGATGCTCGCCTTGTCGATCTCCACATCGACGATGCCCACGCCCTCGATCCCGGCGAACGTGTCGCCACACCCGTCGGTGCAGTAGAGGCCTTCACACCAGTTGAGCCACGTCTTCTTGCCGTCGATCATCACGGCCACGCGGTAGCGCGGCATGGGGAGGTTGGCGGAAGAGCCGCCAGTCGGAGCCGAGGGGGAAACCTCGCCGCCATCAGCACCTCCCAGATAATGAAGTATGCCGTCCCAGGCCTCGTAGTACCCGTGGACGCTCGACTCCCAGCCAGTCTGGTCGCCAGGCTCGCCGTCGATGTCTCCGGTCTCGGCGATGCTGAACTCGCCCAGCACGTCGGCGGAGGCGTCGTTCTGCAGGCACATCGCCGGATGGGCGCTCTCATCACGATACACGTCACCCCGGCAAGCCATAAAGCTCATAGGTTCCCAGGAGAACAATCCAGTGCCCACAAACAGAGAGCGCATGTCGTAGGTCGTGTGATAACGCGTGATCTCGCCCTCGTGGGAAGTCCCCTTCAAGGCCAGCTCCCAGGCCTCGCACACCGCAGACGAGCAGTCCCGGTCGCCGCACTTCACCTTGATCACGCCCGCGTCGGTCTGCACGTTGCAATGGCCCGAGGTGCCGTAGCGTCCCGGCTGGCTGTACCCGTGCGAGGGGCACGTGCAAAGGTGCTCCATGATCTGAGCCGCCACGTTAGCCCTGTTGATTCCCATATATCACCCCTTTCAGAAGTCGGGCGCCACGTTTGCGGCGCCCTAGCCAGATGCCCGATTCCGTTTCGGTTGGATTACTCGCCCTCGGGCAGGTGCTTGCCGATCTCGGCCATGATCGGCGAGAGGACCGCCATCACGAACGCCACCACGAGCGCCCGCATCGTCGGGTCCAGCACCGCGAAGCCGACAATCAGGTCGACGTTGGCCACGAACACGCCGAGCACGCCCTGAGCGATGGTGCGCGCCATGCGCCAGTTCCACTCGTTTCCCGTCAAGAACTTCTCCATGTGATTCCCCTTTCATCGGAACCGAAACGCGGGATCCGCGTTGTCCAACCCGTAAACCCCATCCCAGAAGGCGGCCCCGTCCGGCAGCTCGTCGAAGGCGCGAACGACCCACTCGTCGCCCTCGAACCGCCCGTAGCCCCACCGCCCGGTCTCGTGCCATTCCAGAACGTCTGCCTTCGTAGGCAGCCCGACCGCGTGCATCGCCCGCTCGTCGCCGGCGTTGATCGGGATGTCACTCACGGAGCCCGCGAACGATTCGCTCTGGCACGATGGCTCGTGCTGGGATGCATCACCCTGGAACGCGAGGATGACGAGCGCAATCAGCAACGGGATTCCCAGAACCGCAATCAATGCAGATACGCACCCGACCCCGACGTCGTAGTCTGACGGCCCGTAGTAGCCCTCGTCGCGTCCGCTCATTTTTCGCCCGCCTTGTGGTACAGCGTCACCACGTCGTTCTTCAGCACCGCAACGTCCTGCTCGATCCTGTATTGGCGCTCGATCATGCTGTTGTGCTTTTCCACGCGGGCGCTGAGCTCGTCGATCTTGCACTCGGTCACAGCCCGGCTTTTCGAGTTCGATATGATCACGCCCACGAGGGTCAGCACCCCCGTTATCGACGCGGCGAAGATGGATTCCATGCGCGTAGCCTCCCGGTCCGGTTTTGCCTTGCGGACCGAGTATCTCCCCGCGTCACAAATCACCGTCCTCCCCCGCCGATGGGGGAGAACCTATGCGGCCGTCATGTAGCCGGGCGTGCTGGCCGTGTCGATGCGGAAGTAGGTGTAGGCGGTCTTCGAGCTCGACCACACAGTGCCGGCGCCGCCGACGAGGTTAGTGGAGCACGAGTAGAAGCACTGCGATCCGCTGATTCCGCTCGCGGGGAGCGCCCACGTGCTGTCGGCGTAGATGGTCGTGAGCGAATTGCAGCTGGAGAACGCGTAGTAGAGGTCCGTCAATGTCGACGGGTCGAAGCCCCTGAAGTCGAGCGTCGTCACGGCGGTGGAGGCGAACATGAACTTCATCGAGCGCACGCCCGAGAGGTTCCCCAAGCCCGATACCGACGAGACGTTGGTGCAGCTGTACAGCAAATAGCAGAAGTTCAGGTACGAGTAGTTGGCCATGTCCGCCGCGAAGGTGACGTGCGTGAGGTACTGCCTGTGGGTGGGCCCGGTCGTGCCGTCCCAGGGCGTGAATCCGAGTCCCTGGTACTTCGCCTCCGCGCAGATGCGCCCCGAGGCGACGAGAGTGCGCCCGCTCTCCGGGGTGGAAGAGGCGGTGAGCACGCCCTCGCCGTCGGCGTAGTAATGCGCCCAGAACCAGTGCCGCCCGTCGTTGTTCGGGTCGGTGAGCACGCCACCGGCCCCGAGCTTGCACACGCTCGCCCCGCTCGTCATGGACGGGACGAACCCGTCGGTTCCCCCGACCAGGCGGTTGCAGCCGTTGAACATCAACGAGCCGGACAAGCCGCTGTTGCTGAAGCTCGTCGCGTAAATCGTCTCCAAGGCTGGGCAGCTCGTGAACAGCTGGGTTGCGCTCGTTATGCCGCTCATGTTCTCGAAGCCGGATACCTCGGTCATGTTCTGGAAGGCGTTGAACAGGTAGTCGGCCTTGGTCATCCCCACCTGCGCCCACGACGAGTGGACCACCACCTTGCGCACCTGCAGCTTGAACTCGTCGTACGGCCTGGCGCCGGCGGAGGAATAGCCCGCCGGGTCGACCTCCCAGGCGTCAACGGGCACGCCGCCCGAGTAGCAATGCCGCCCGTCCACGTAGTTGAACTCCAAAGTGCCGAGCGACGTCAGCACAGCGCGTGGCTTCAGCCCCACGTCCCACGTGAGCGCGAGAATCGCCGCCGCCATCTCGCCAGGCTGGTAGGTGTCGGAAGAGCCGTTCTGCGCCCGTATCGCATCGGCAATGTCCTCGAACACCGAATCGGAGAGCACGCCCGATTCCAGCTGCTTGTACGACTGCGGGACGTACCCGCCCGCGTTCGCCCCGTCGAGCGCAAGCACCGCCGTCGCCATCTCGCGGGGCTTGTAGAGCGTAGCCACGCCGGCCTGCATGCGTATGGCGTTCGCAATGTCGGTGAGTATGCTGGTGTCGATGGTGCCGACGGTCATCAGAACTCCTCTTCCGAAAGGTCGTCGAGCGCCGCGATGGCCGCGTTTATCTGCTGCGTCACCCAGCTCTCGGTGGCGTAGCCGGAGAGCGAGGGAACAGCGTTGTCGACGTACTGCCTGGTCGCGTAGCTGGAAAGGTCGATCGAGATCGTCCCGTTCGAGTACGAGAGCGGCGATGACGCCTGGATAGACGGCACGGCCTGGTCGACGTACTGCTTCGTCGCGAAGTGCGCGTTCGCGGTCGGCGCGATACCGGATACGGCTCCGGTAAACGTAGCTCCAGCCAGCGGTGCGTATCCCGACAGGTCGATAGATAGCACGCCGTTAGAGAGCGACAGCGGAGACGATGCCGTGAACGCGGCCGCGACGTCGAACAGGTTGCAAAGCCCTTCTACCGTCACGGGCGTGGCCGCGCTGGCGCTTGCGGGGACCGCCTCGGCGGTGGTGCGCATGAGATTTCCCGTCGACGTGTTGAGGAGGACGCACCCCGCCGGCACCACGCTCGTCTCGCCGGCCGGTATGCTTGCCTGCACCGTTTCGCCGGGGTCGGCGTCAATCGCGGTCGTCGTCTCGAACTTTCTCATCGCCCCGAGGTCCGCGACGAGGCCGAGTATCGCAGAGGTCTTCCCGCCGTAGTTCTCGTTGGCGTAAACGTTGCTTGCCCTCGAGAGCGTCCGGTAGGTTCCGCTGAAGACGAAATCTCCCGCCTTCATGCCCTTGAGCGCGTAGGTGTAGTCGATGTCCACCCACAGGTTCCCGTTGGGGCGCGGGTAGTTCGCCTTCGCCCAGAGAGCGTGCGGCAGATCGGCCGTCTCGGTGTACGCGGACAGGTCGATGGAGAGCTCGCCGTCCTCGAGCGCGAGCGGCGATACCGGCGTGAACGTCGTGCCGTCTGCGCCGGCAGGCCCGGTCACGCCCGTGGCTCCCTGCGGGCCTTGCGGACCCACGAGGTCAGCGGAGCTCGTGCCCGACGCGGAGGTGACGGAAAGCACGGTGCCGTTCCATTCGTGTGTGCAGGAGACCCCGTCGTCGCCCTTCGGCCCTTGGGGACCGGTGGCGCCCGTGTCGCCGGTCTCTCCCTTGGGGCCTTGCGGCCCAGTCGCCCCGGTTTCGCCTTTCTCGCCCTGGGGGCCTGTGGCTCCGGTATCGCCTGTTTCGCCCTTCGGCCCCTGCGGTCCTGCTTCGCCGGTATCGCCCTTCTCGCCTTGCGGCCCTTGCGGGCCGGTGGCGCCCGTTGCGCCCGTCTCCCCGGCTTCGCCCTTGGGGCCCTGGGGGCCTGCTTCGCCGGTCTCGCCCTGCAATCCGCGCTCACCCTGGATCCCCTGCGGTCCGCGTTCCCCAGTGTCGCCCTTTTCGCCTTTGGGGCCCTGCGGCCCGATATCGCCCTTGTCCCCCTTGGCGCCCTTGGCTATGTCGGCGGTCGTGGTGCCGTTCGCATCGGTGATGGTGATGGTCGCGCCGCCCTCGGTGGCCGTCACGGTGGCGATGGGGCTGAACCCGTCGGCCCCGTCCTGGCCGTCGATGCCGTCGTCGCCGTCGAAGTCACCGGCGGCCGCCGCTGCGCGCAGGTCGGCCACGGCCTGGTCGGCGTTGCCGGCCGCCGTGTTCGCGAGCTCGGCAGCGGCATTAGCCGCAGTCGCGGCCTCGGTGGATATATGCTCCGCGTTCTCGTACGCGTGGATCGCGCCGATGAACAGCGTGAAGCCGTCCTGCGTCTCCAAATCGCCCACGATCACCGGCTCGACGCGCACCTGGAAGGCCCGCGTGGAGATGCAGGTGTCGTCGCCCCTTGACACGACGACTTGCGCGTCCACAACCCCGCCGCACTCCTGCATGGCGGCTGGATAGTACACCTCGAACGTCCCGGTGGAAGCGTCCGCGGCCTCGAACGGCTCGGTTCCGCGCTTGCCGGTCGTCCGGTGCCGCCATTCCAGGTACACGTTCGCTCCGGTCATGTCGGCCGCAGCTCCGTCCTGCCGAACGGCAAGCGCTATCCCGCGCCCGCCCGCATCCGAGGGCGACGCCACGAGGTAGTCGTTTATCGCCTGGTCGGCCATGTTCCAGGTCAATTCGCGGAGCCCGTAGTTGTCAAGCATCAGAACTGCACCTCGCTCAATTCGTCCAGGTCGTCGATGGCCTCGGTCACGGTCGATTCCACCACCTGCACCGAGGCAGCCGTGGTCAGGTTGCCGTCGATGCCGGCGACATCGTCCTGCAGCGCTGCCACGTCGGCCGCCAGGGCGCTCGTAACCGCGTAGTCCACCGGCTGCACCGTCCCGATCGTCGCGCGGGCGAGCACGCCGTCTCCGAACGTGCGCACCCGCCTGACGATCCGCGCCGTCAGCCTCCATTCCGGGTCCCTGCTCGTGTCGACGACCGCGACCGTGTCGCCCAGGTCGGCGTCATCCCCGTCCAGGGCTGCGACATCCACCTCGTATGAAACTTTCGGCTTCACGGCCTCGGCCAGCGCCGCCCGCGTCAGCGCCAGCAGCCGAGCCGGGTCGGTGACGTCCGAGAAGGTCACCTGCCCGAACGAGCTCACCTTGGCGGTGCGCGAAGCGTTCCACCTGCCCCACACCTCGCGGGCCGCAACATCCTCGACGTAGTTCACGCCACCATTCAATTCGCCGAAAGTCAGCTTGCGCCGGTATCCGGGCACGTAGTTGCCTTCCTCGTCGGTGTAGGGAAGCCCCGCGCCGAATCCGTAGAGCGCCGTGTACACGTCCTGCTCCAGCACGGACCTCGTGCAGCCGCACATGTTCTTGCCGTACACGAGGCGCAAGCCCTTCCAGCTGCCGCGCTGCGCATCCAAGCGAATAGATCGCCCCGACACGCACCCGCCGGCAACAGTGATGACCGGCGTCACCTCGCCCTTCCACACCTCGGCGACGCGCCGCAATCCCCAAAGGGCGTTCTGGTGGTAGACCAGCGCCCCGGCAGTCCCCAGGTTCGCGCAATGCGCAACCGACCAACGTGTCGGAGCCAGCACCGCCGTCAGCGCCTGCAGCGCCGTACGGTTCACCAGCTGGCATTCCTCGATGAAGTCGTCGAGCATCTCGCAAAGGGAAGATTCGGCATAGACCGAGCAGAGCCCCGCCAAGGGCTCGTCAGTTCTTACCACCACATGCTCCCGCCAAGTAGCGCCGTCCAACCACAGCAACCGGTCGCCTTTGACGGGAACCTCGCGTGTCTGGAACTCGATCGTATCCTCGCCGTTAAGCTCCTCGGTATGCACGAGCTCGCCCGCGACGGGAAGCATCCCGATGCGGGTATCCCAGCGGTCGTACCAGTAGATCTGGGGAACGCGGCCCGTCATCAGCGCCACCTCTCGCGGAAGCGCGTCTCGAAGTACGTGACCCCGCTGAACGAGAGCGAACATCCGCCGGGTTCCAGCGGGAAGAAGTCGCTGCCGAGCGCCACGCAGTTGCGCGCGTCCGCGTCGTTGATGTACACGCGCTCCTCGGCGCAATCGACCACCACGGTCTCGCCGCCGGCGAAGCTGTAGTCGAGCTCTACGAAGTCGCCGGTCGAAGCGTCAGAAACGCGCAAGCCGGACCCGGCCTCGGCCACCATCCTGAACTCGGGGTACGTGCGCCACGTGCCGCCGACGTCGAAGGACGCCTCCCGCTCCACCCGCGCAGCCCCGTAGGCGATCGGGTCGAACAGCGTGAACGTCACCTCGCACTCGCCGCTCTCGAAGAGCCTGTTCCACGTGCTCGCCGCTATCAGCAGCGCGTCTCGGTACTCGCGCTCCGGGTCGTCCGGCAAAACCAAAGTGCCGCCGCCCGGCACGCACAGCCACGCGTGCAGCCGGTGGCGCATCTCGGATAGCTGGACGACGTCCGGGTCGAAGCCGGGGTCAAGGAACAGCCGCACCCGCACGTCGAGTGGCGGTATGTAGGTCGACACCAGCTCGCCGCCGGCCCTGCCGGG
>JAFUBE010000538.1 GCA_017460365.1 Eggerthellaceae bacterium | reverse complement strand
GTTTTCAGGCAGTGGCGCTTTCTGAACCAAGGGGACTGTAACGGAAGTTCTGTCAGAAATGAACTCCGGCTTTGACGAACCGGTCAGGTCATTTCCCGTAGGGGCGCTTTCCGAACGCCCGTCTGCTGTGGTTGACGAGCGTTCGGAGAGTGCCCCTACGCGGTTTACCGTCCCCGCCGTCTTACCGGCTTCTGTTGCAGCCCCTTCTCCTTGTGCGCTTTAGTCGAACCAACCCTGCGAGGGACCCTGGCGAACTTCCCAACCGCCGGCCTGGAACATCTTGCGCTGACGTTCGATGGCGGCACCGCGTCCGCCGTGCTCGGTGCGCTCGACCGTGTCGCGGGGGTTCGTGCCCACTTCCGCCCATGCCAGGTTCGCACCCGACGCCGCCGTCATCGCAGTGTTCGCCGAGCAGTTCAGCTTGTAATCGAGGCCCACGGCAAGGCGGTAAATCGCCACCATGTTTGCATTGGCCACGTCGGTGATCATGCCGCGCTCGGCAACCTTCGTGCCGGGCACGGAAATACGACGGCCCACGCCGGCTGTCATCGGGTTGGTGCTGATGCAGCGGAACGTGGCCTCGGTCAGCTCTTCGGGCGTGTGCTCGGGGCCAACCGGCTCGACGCACGTGGACAGCTTCAGGCCCGCCTCCCGCAGGTTCGCGAACGTCTGCATGCGCTCTTCGACGGGAATGGTGGTGTCGACGCCCTCGCGCATGCGAACGGCATGGTAGGCGCCCTGAGCGCCGGCTGCCTTCAGGCGCTTCGCCCGCTCCAGCGTCAAGTCCTCGGTGTTCACGAGCAGCGGCATGTCGGCGGGGATGACTTCGCGCACCGACCCGACCATGTCCTCGAGCTTATCGAACTTGTAGCTTGCCGTGGTCAGCATGAGGATGAGGTTGGCGCCTTCCTCGACATACGCCTTTGCGTATTCGAACACTTCCTCCTTCGGCACCTCGTAAACGCCCTTGCGAACGTCGTTGACGCGCGCGAACGAGCAGAACAGGCAATCCTTCGGGCAGGTGGTGGCGTTCAGCCCGATTTGCGCGTGGATTTCAGCGATTCCATCCGTCGCGCGCAGCGAAAGGTCTTGCCCCGCCCAGCGGATGTACGCGGCTTCCTTGCTTGTTTCGGGCACGCGGTAAAGCTCGAGCGTCTCTTGCTCGGTCAGGCCCTTGCCCTGAAGGCCTTTCTCCACGATTTCGTAAATCCGATTGTCAAACACCTGCATGATGGGTCCTCTCCCTCAGTTGCACGGGCTTTTCGCCCGCGCGTCTTCAAAGCCGCTTACAGAGCGGCATCCATTACAACGAACGCTTCGGAAGGTCGGCTGCTGCCGGATTCGCCTTCGCCACCAACACGATGCCGACAATGGCCGCCACCGCGCACGCGACCCATACGATGGTCGCCGTGGTATGGCAATGCATGTCGGGGTTCGCGCAAAGCCCGATGGCAAATGGCGCGGGCATGCACGCTGCCACAAGCGCCGTGGCGATGTAGCCGATAGCTGCCGCCCGGCGGCCCGACTGTTCTTTGCATGAAATGGCAACGAGTGCCATGACGATGCCGATAATGCCCACGAATGCATCGGCGATAAACGTCCAATGGCATTTCATGGGCACGCTGTTACCGCTAGTAAGCTCGAGCATCCCCGGGCAGCCCCCCATGAAAAACGAAACGGCAGACATGGCGGCCATGACAACGGCAGCCACGACACACGCCACCGTC
>JAFUBE010000537.1 GCA_017460365.1 Eggerthellaceae bacterium | reverse complement strand
TAACGCATGTGGTACGATTCGGTCACCACGTTTACGAGTGATTGGAAGCGGCGATGGAAGCGGTGTATGCTGCCATTTTGGCGGGTGGATCGGGAACGCGCATGGGCAATCCCGACAAGCCGAAGCAGTTTTGGGATTTATGCGGACGTCCGGTCATCGTGCATACCATAGAGAAGTTCTGCATGGTCGACTCGTTTGACGAGGTGATCGTCTTGTCGCCGGCGACATGGGTGAACCAGACGCGGGATATCGTCGCCCGGTATCTTGCGGCGTTCGCCGACCGGATCGCGGTCGTTGCCGGGGGCGCGGAGCGAAACGACACGATACTGAATGCGATTGCGTACATCGAGCAAGCTCATGGGCTCGGCGATGACGACATCATCGTCACGCACGATGCTGTGAGGCCGTTCGTTTCGCTGCGCATCATCGAAGAGAACATCGCTGCTGCTCGCGAGTTCGGCGCATGCGATACCGTGGTACCTGCAACCGACACCATCGTGTGCAGCGTGGACGGCAAACGCATATCTTCCATTCCCGATCGGGCTGAGTGCTATCAGGGGCAAACGCCGCAATCTTTCAATGCCTGCCGCCTGAAAGAACTGTTTGCCAAGCTCGATAGCGGCGAACGGCAGCGCCTTACCGATGCGTGCAAGATTGTCGTGCTCGAAGGCGATCCAGTGGCGCTCGTCCGCGGCGATGCGGCGAACATGAAGCTAACTTATGCGAGCGATATGCGCATGGCGCGGGCCTTGGCCGAGAGCGGAGCAGACAATGCTTAACTGCGTGTATCGCCTGGTGGCGCCTCGCACGATAGAACCGGTCGAAGCCTTTTGCGATCTGGCGCCTGGCTGCGTTGTCGTGCGACCGACGCATCTGTCGATCTGCAACGCGGATCAGCGCTATTACCAGGGTAATCGCTCGGCCCGTGTGCTGGCTGAAAAGCTCCCCATGGCCCTGATTCACGAGGGAATCGGCCGGGTGCTCCACGATCCTACGGGTATTTTCGCGCCCGGCGCACGTGTCGTCATGCTGCCGAACGAGGCGTTAGAATCTGACGAGTTCATTGCCGAGAACTATCTCGAATCGAGTAGGTTCTGCGGGAGCGGCTACGATGGTTTCATGCAAGAGGTCTGTGTGCTTCCGGCAAAGCGGGTGCTCGCGCTACCCGATGGCATCCACTCGCCTGTTGCCGCTTTCACGGAGCTCGTTAGCGTTGCCGTGCATGCCGTCACGCGTTTCGAGGCGATAGCGCACGAGCGTCGCGATGTCGTAGGGGTATGGGGCGACGGCAACGTGGGCTTTATCACGGCGCTCGTGCTGCATGTGCTTTACCCGGATATGCGCGTCGCCGTGTTCGGCCGCAACCCGTACAAGCTGGCTGACTTCACGTTTGCGGAAACGTACCTCACGAGCGAGGCGGATCGCGCTCCTCGCGTCGACCACGCATTCGAATGCTGTGGCGGGGAAGGGGCGGTCTCGGCGATCGAGCAGATCATCGGGCAGGTTAAGCCCGAAGGCGCAATCGCGCTTCTCGGCGTGTCGGAAAACCCCGTTCCCGTGAACACGCGCATGGTGCTCGAGAAGGGCCTTCGCCTGTTTGGAAGCAGCCGTTCGGGTCGTTCCGACTTCGAGCGCACGCTCGCGCTATACCGAGCCAATCCCGAAATCGTCGACTATTTGCGAACGCTCGTGGCAACGGTGGTTCCCGTTTCGAGTATCAAGGACATGACCGATGCGTTTTCGATTGACGCGCGAAAGCCGATGGGCAAGACCGTAATGCGTTGGGATGTGTGACGCAGCGCCGGGTGTCAGAAGTCATCGGCGCTTCTGCGTGCTCGCTAATCGGCGTGACGATTTTCCTGCGAGTCGGGGGTTCTCTGCTGTTTCTACGGTGTTGTCGCTGTGCATGATGTAAGGACGGTCGATATAGACAAGCATTTCTGAGCCGACGTTTTCGGGCGGCGTCAGTCGAGATCGTGGCCTACTGCGAGCAGTCGCTGAAGTAGCCAGCGTTTCCTTTCTGCATCAACGGCCTCGGGCTGAGAACGCAGTTGCTGGGCGCAACTGTCAGCATCGCGCCATCTTAGCTGTGCGCGAAGCATGGATTCGCGGGATTGTTAGCGCGTAGGCTGAATGTCCTGCGGCTTTGCTCGCCTCGGCTCCCTCCGCACAGGTGAGGATACTCCCGCATGGGGCACGACGCCGCCAGCGCAGTGTTCGCCTCGCTGGGGTCCCTCCGCGCATCCGGGAACGCAAAATGCCCACTGCCGCTCAAAAGGCTGCGAACGCAAACTACTTTCCCGCAAGCTTATAGACGCGGTTGCGCGAACCGCCGACGGCTTCGACGATCTCGCCCTCGATAAGGGCGCGCAAAAGCTGGTTGACCCTCGTCCTCGAAATTCCGACCGCTTCCGCTATGTCCAACGACCGTGCGCCCTCGTGATCGGTGAGGTAGGCCACGATGGCCTCTTCGTTCTCCCTCGTGCCTTTGCGGCTTATTCTGACAACGTTTTTCAACGAATTGTCAGAAACAAGATTGTCAGAATCGGCGGAAAACGGCAGGAACGCGGTCGACACCTCGGGATCGAACGCCTCGGACAACCTGGGCTTGCCGTAGCCGCACGACACCCACTGGTCCACCATGTTGGGTATCCCGCTGCCAGCCCGCTCACCTGCCTCGATCAGCGAGAACATCTTCAGGATCGTCTTGTTCCGAGCGTCCGACGTGCCGCCGATGTACGCCTGCTCCACGCCGACGCGGAAACAGCCCGGGTTGACGAGCTCGATGCCTTCCGCCGTCCACCTGAGCACCACGCCCCTGCTCGACTTGAAGTCGGCTTTGGAAAGCGCGTTCACAATCGCCTCGCGCAGCGCCTCGTGAGCGGGCGTCTCGTCCACGCGCCGGATGCCGTCGAGCTCGAAGGGCACCTCCAGCGCTTGGCGCAGCTTATCGTAGGCTCGCTCGTAGAAGTCGAACAGGTTGCCCGACCACTCCAGCTCCTGGGAGGTGAACCTGTCTTCCCACCTGCGGTTGGTCCCTAGCTGCTTGCGGTAGTCCAGGAAGTAGTTGGGGAGCTCGTGCACGATGCACCACTCCTGGCCGAACATGAGCAGCCCCGCGCCGGTCGGCCGCGTCGTCCCGTCCTCGCCCTTTCCGGCAGCGCCGAGGTGGCACAGGAACTCGTCGTCGGGCATCTTGCGGACCTTGCCGGTCTTGTGGCTTTCGTTGTAGAGGGTACGGTAGGCGCGCACCGAATCCCAGTCGAGATCCTCCATGCTCTCGCTCTCCACGACCGCCAGGTCGAGGGATTTTGAAGATGCGTCGCGGAACATCGCCGCCACTTCCTCGCGCTTTCAGTGGTAGTCACCCACGAACGTGCGCCGGTAGGTTCCATTGAGCGGGTCCCGCCCCAGGTATATCGGGCGCTGCTCGCGCTCGGCCCGGGGAACCTCTATCGCGATCACCTCGCGCCCGCGTATCGTCTGGAGGCTCAGG
>JAFUBE010000536.1 GCA_017460365.1 Eggerthellaceae bacterium | reverse complement strand
CGATCTGTTATCCCTCGTATACTCGCTCAAAGCATATTCAATGCTGGGCGCTGCAGTACTTGGCGTCGTGGATGATGCGGTTGATGCCGATTGACTCGTTGCTGCGATTGAAGTAGCTGTTGTGCTCGCAGTTGCTGTTCGAGAGGATACACTTGTTCCAGCACTAGATGAGCTACAGCCACAAAAGGCAAGGATAACTACAGCTACTACGGCGATAACCAACGTCCTTTTCATCGTTCCACCTTTCTTTTGGAAACTCGTCGCGCGTTTTGATGACGCTCCGTACAATGCGTTGTTTGTTGATTTCCGTAAGTTTTCGTTGCGTCGTTGCTCCTTCCCGATCCCGCGCATATAACGTCAGAAGCCTTTATCCCAAGAAACGATTGAAGGCAGCCTACAGGTTGCCCAGCCTGAGCTAAAACAGTCTCCCCACGCCAAGATTGGTTCCGCAGCTCATGCAGAACGCGTCGCCTTTCGATGCAATCGCGCCGCATTTCGGGCATCGCACAGCAACATGCACATCCAGCCCCGACAAATCCGGCTGGCGGCGATCCGCGTAATCCGGCTCGCCGCCATTCAACGGCGCCCCGCACCCGTTGCAGAACGAGTCGTCAGCGTTCGTAGCTGCTCCGCATTGTGGGCACGTGGGATTCAACGGCGGCATGACGACCGTCATTGCGCTCTCCATCTGCTGCATGGCTTCCTCGCGGCCTTGGTCTGCGGGAATGCCGCACCCACTGCAGAACGAGTCGTCAACTCGGATCTCCCTCCCGCATCGGGGGCAGTTGACCGGCTTCTCCCTTAACCGCTCTTTCTTTGCGGCCGCCTCAAGCTTTTCAATTTGCGCTTTTAACGCCTCGACCTTCCCGTCAACAGCATCTATGCGATCAAAGAGCTCCTGATGCCCCTTGCGCAAGTCCGCATTGCCTTTAGACGATTCGTGCAGGCGCAACCCTAATTCCATAGCCAAGTTACGCCGCTCTCCCTCTAAAGCCGCGATTTCCTTTTCGAGTTCGTAGCGCTTGTCCATATTGCCTTCAGCTGCAGTCATCGTCCCTCCTTAGGAATATCGGCTGCCCTCGCCTCTCATCCAATTGTTCTCGCTGAGACGACAGAGTCGCTGTCGCTCGTTTCTCCGGCTAAACCGATGTGTGTCCCGCAATTCATGCAAAAACGATCTTGCTCCGCTATTCGCGAGCCGCAGCTAGGGCATATCGACATGGCCGCACGTTCATTAGGGACTCCGACACGCCCGCTGGCTCTTTGGGTTTCTGTCCTCGCCTCGTTTACGGGTTTTCCGCACCCGCGGCAAAACAGATCATCGCCCCGAATGGCTTCACCGCACTTCGGGCATGCAGTCGATGGAACCGCTGTCACTGGGCTCAGCGCGAATGCCTCGATAGCTTCTATTTGTGTGGTTAGCTCTCCGCATTGCCGATCGATTGATTCAATTCCGTCGTACAATGCCTCCCTGCCTACGCGGAAGGCGGGATTGCTATTTGTAGCCTCATATAAGCTGGCCCCCAGCTGCGCTGCTAAGTCGCGCCTCCGCTTCTTGAGGTCCGAAAGCTGCATCTTCAACTGCGCGCTCTTGGTGGTGCGGCCAACCGCCGCGACGCCGCGATCGACAGCTCCCGTCATATCGTCGATGAAACCCATTCGGCACCCTTTCTTTAATCCGGCACGGCTGGTGTCGGCCCTTGGATGTTCTTGGTGAACGGGCTCTGGCGGAGATATTCGTCGGAACCAAAGTATGTGCGGACACGAACGGATTTTACGTAATAAAGCGTCCATAGGAAGAGTGACAATGCACCTATAAGCGCATATAACAAGGAGCCGTTTGCGTTTCCCGTCACCAACCCATATACGAGCATGATTGCAATCGAAACGCCACCAAAATAGTGCATGATTTTGAGAAATGATGGATTGCGCCGTTTGAGCATGCCAGCCCACCAACACAT
>JAFUBE010000058.1 GCA_017460365.1 Eggerthellaceae bacterium | reverse complement strand
CTCGTCGAAGACGACGAACACGAGCAGATGCTCGTAGGAGAACCTGCCGCCCCCGAACCCCAGCGTGATCACGGGCTCCTCCCCCGCCTCGCCGCACTTGAACTTCAGGCCCCGGCCCGACATCGCGTAGCCGACCTTGTTCGCTTGCTCCTTCACGTCCAGCATGCTCGCCTCGCTTTCCTTTGGCTGTTCGTCTCAGCTTAAGCGTAACGGCGTTTCCAGCACTTGATGATGCCCGCCAGCGCGAAGAGGGATGATTTCTGATATATTAAAGTTAACCTTAAATCTCCCGAAACTAGGGAAGCATGGACTACATCAGGCGAACGCTCGAGGAAGCGTTTCTCGAGGCCAGCTCTTCATTCAAGGCCGTCATGGTCGTAGGGGCCCGGCAGGTTGGGAAATCAACCATGTTGAAGCACCTCGCGGCGGACCAAGGGCGCTCGTATGCCACGATGGACGATATGGACGACCGTGAGCTGGCCCGATCCGAACCGAAGCTGTTCCTGCAGATGCATCGGCCTCCTATTCTCATCGATGAAATCCAAAAAGCACCCGAGCTTTTCGAGGCAATCAAGGTCATGTGCGACGAGAGCGACGAGCGCGGGAGGTTCTGGCTCACCGGTTCGCAGGGGAGGCGACTGCGCGAGCGAGCGGGAGACACCCTGGCGGGACGCTTGGCGATCATGGAGCTGTTCAGCCTGTCGCAACGGGAGATCGCCGGCCTTCCCCAGCTCGAAGCGCTCGACTATTCCTACGAATCGCTCGTAGAACGGCAGCGCCTTTTCCCGCCCAACAACGTGGTGGATACGTTCGAGCGGATCTGGCGAGGGGGCATGCCCGATGTCCAGGACCTGAGCGAACGCATGTTATCGACGTATTTCAATTCTTATGTCGACACCTACCTCATGCGAGACGCCGTCGATGACAACGGCGTCAAGGACGTCGATGGCTTCCGGCGGCTGCTGCGCGCCGCAGCCGCGCTGCTCGGCGAGCTGCTGAACTACTCAACGCTCGCAAGGGCCGCAGACGTCAGCGTTCCCACAGCCAAGGAATGGGTGAGGGCGCTCCAAGGCATGGGCGTCGTCTATCTGCTCGAACCTTACGCCAACAATTCGATCAAGCGCCTGGTGAAAACGCCGAAGCTCTACTTCTGCGACACGGGCCTCGCCGCCCACCTATCGCGCTGGCCGAGCGCGGAAGTGCTTATGGAAGGGGCCGCGAGCGGCCATTTCTACGAGAACTACGTTGTGATGGAGCTGGTACGGAGCTATTCCTACGCGGGAGGTGTTGCGGGCTTGAGCTTCTACCGCGACTCCGACGCGCGCGAAATCGACCTGGTCATCGAGGAAGGCGCAAGGCTCCACCCCCTGGAAATCAAGAAGACCGCAAGCCCTAAACTGCCGGCGAAGGGGTTCGGCGCCTTGGCGAAGGCCGAGGGTTTCGAAATCGCGCATGGCGGAGTGGTCTGCATGTCCGAGGTTCCCAGACCACTCGACGCCCTGAACAGCGCCATCCCCAGCAACTTGATATAGGGAAAACCTGACAGAGCGCTCGTAGCCGCTTGTCAGGTCAGGTCGAGCGCTTTGTCACAATCACTTTGTCGCGTTAGAGTCGCAGCGTACGCGCTCGCGGTACTTGTCGAGGTACATGAGGAACCAGTCGAGCCCGCCGCGGCCGGCGAGCAAGTCGCTCGCGCACATGATCGGCCGTCATTCGGGCGCGTCCTCGGGTATCTCGCAGCGCTCGAGGTAGACCGGCTGCACGTGGTCGTGCGAGAAGTCGCCCTCGGGCACCCAGAACGACACGGTGAGCTGCTCGTCGCAGAAGTCGGCCCACTCGGCCTCGCCCGCGGCGCGCGCCTGCTTGCAGGCCGCAAGGGACTGCACGCGTACCGTCAACGAAGCCTACCCCGACATCATGGAAGCCGCCTGGGGCAACTGGTAAATCGTGCGCCTCAGGCAAAACAGCGACACGCCCGGTCAACCCGAGTAGGAGCCGCGATGAGCTACAAACTCGACATCCTTCCCGCTTTCTCAAGTGAAGCGTGTGCCTATATCGCCCAGATATTCGTTGCGGAAATAATGCGCGCATGGTTCGCTATGGGGACATCCTAGCGATACAGGTCTCCCAACGTTAGCAAGACATGTTCGCCCGCTTCGATGTTGTCGGCGAAGCCCGATTTTGCGATGAAACCCAACCGGTAGAAGCCGATGTCGAGACCGCGCACCTGCTCCTCTTCTTCTTTCACAACCGCCCTTCCCACCGGCGCGTTCGTGAACTTGCACTCATAGGACGTGTAGCCGTCGCGGTCGCGTGTGACCACGTCGAACTGTCGGTTCACCTTCGCCCTCGGATCATCGAACGAGTAAGTCCCGACCTCGTAGATAGGGGGCTCTATCCGATGCAGTGCGCTGAGACGCGCCACGCCCTCGGCCGCGATTTCCTCGAACTTCATCGGCAGGTACTTTTCCCTCAGGTCGTTCTCCACGAACTCGACGAAGAAATCGCTCACGTTCATGATGTTGCGCTCTGCGAGGTAGCTGAAGACGTAGCGGTAGTAGAAATGGACCAGGTTATCGCCGAACGCATAGAACGTGCGCTTCTTATTGCCCTTCGCGTTGATCGGCTCGACCTTGCGCAGGATTCCCATGTCGAGCAGGCGTCCGAGCGCGTAGGCCGGCCGCGCCTGCTTGCCCTGAGAAGCGCGCGCCACGATGTCGCTGTATTTGACGACTCCGTTGCCTACTAGCTCGACGATGTCGTTCAGGCCAGCTATCTTGTTCGTCTCGTTAAGGAGCATCTCGCTTATTTCGTGCTCGAGAATCGAATCCTTGCGAATGATCAGATCGAGGACGTTGTCGATCGCAGAGCGGCCGGGATCGACGAGCGAATTGAAATACGGCACGCCACCGAAAGCGGCGTACATGAGCACCTTGTCGGCGGGGCTGTAGTCGGGGTAGAACATCGACGCCGTGTAGTAGCCGAACGGTCGCAGGTGGATGATGCGCGTGAAGCGCCCGTAAAGCGGAGAATCGGCATCGACAAGGCGCTCCATGAGGTCGACATAACTGCCCGATAGCACGAGCTTCAACAACGCGTCGTGGCGATGGGCATCAATCGCGATGGCGAGCGACGAGTCTGTGGCCGGGTCTTCCCTCAGCAGGAACGAGAACTCGTCGATAACGAAGACGACACGCTGGCTGGTGGCCGCCCTGAACACCGCCTCGAGGAGCGCGTCGAAGGTGGCGAACGTGTAATCGGCGGGCAAACCGAGCGCCGACGCGACCCTCGCGGAAAGATGGCGCAAGTTCACCGCAGCGCTGGCACGCTTGCACTCGCACGAGATAACGAGCGCGTCATCCGCGTCGGCGACCGCCCGCCTGATGAGCTCGGTCTTTCCCACGCGCCGCCGCCCGTAAATCAGAACCGCCTCGAACTTGTCGCCGGCCAATGCGGAACCAAGCTCGGCAAGCTCGGAGTCGCGCCCGAAGAAGTCCATGATCCACCCGCTTTCAATCTATCTATTGAAACGTATATTACCCGATTACTGTTTTCGGTCAAATTATTTTGACTATAAATTATTTGACTGTACACTTGCGCTCGATAGCCTGCTGCCGTTTTTCGCCCGACAATCGACCCGCACGCGCGAACGCCGCCCAGCGGCGGAATCGCCCGCGAACCCTAAGGAAACGCATCTTTACCCCCAACCCGTGCGCGGTGTGACACTTCCCGTCAGACACGATCTGTCATTTGTTGAGGGAGACATGCGGCAAAGCGAGCGCCACCCAAAAAATGACAGATCGTGTCTGACGGGAAGTGTCACACGAGGG
>JAFUBE010000535.1 GCA_017460365.1 Eggerthellaceae bacterium | reverse complement strand
GGGAGACGGTCGCGATCTGCGCCGCCTGCGCCGCCTCGCTCGCGGCCGCCCTCGCCTGGGGCCGGTCGCACGAGCCGAGCGAGGAGGGGTCCTGGGCTTCGCGGAGCACAAGGTCGGGCATCTACAGCGTGGCCGTTGCCGCGTCGCTCGCCGCGATGCTCGTCATAGGGGCGGCGACGTCGGTCTTCTCATAAAGCAGGGAAGCACCCCGATCGACCCGACCGGGCCCGGCGAAACGCCTGCTCGCAGCCGAAATGACAGCAAATGACAGGTGCCCGGCGCCATTCCCGCCGTCTCGTGGGCGTACCATGCAAAGAGCGCCGTGAAACGCTAGAATGTCAGTTGTCAGACCGCCAGTCCCCAACGGGGGCCCGAGCGCCAACCGAATACAGCTTTTGCAACAAGCTAGCAGAAGGGCATCTGCCACTTCGAGCTTGTTGTGAAGCCTTTTCACGGCGCTCGGCGGTCTGACAACTGCGGTGGATGTCCTTCTTCGTACGTCGGCATCCGCGCATCCGAGCAGGAAGGCGCAACGCGCCCCAACCGTCGTGGAGGTCGAAGATGAGTACATGGTCGAAGCCCCTATCCATCCTGATATCGCTGGTTCTCGCCGTGGGGCTTTGCCCCGCGCCTGCTTTCGCTGGCGAGCTTGACTTGAGTGGCGGCCAGCCCGCAGGCACGGGCCTCGAGCTGTCCACCCAGTCGGCATCCCATTCGCGCGACGAGGCGGTGGCCTGGGCGCGCTCCCAGATTGGAAAGTGGCTCGACTACGACAAGGCGTACGGGGCCCAATGCGTCGACCTGACGAAGTACTACTATGACTATCTTGGTGTTGGAGCACGCACCGGCAACGGGTACGCATATGTGAACGGCAACCTCCCCGGCGGTTGGACGCGCAGTTCGAGTCCGCAGCCCGGTGATGTGGCCGCTTGGGCGGCGGGCAAGGGCGTGGCCGGCAGCGTCGGCCACGTAGCAATTGTAGTCGAAGTGTCTGGCTCCCGTTTCACGGTCGTGGAGCAGAGCGGCAACACGACGGCATGCAGGTACAACACCTACGCCACGAGCAACCCCAGCAACTTCCTGCGTCCCGATTGGCCGAGTTCGGGGCCCATTGAGCCGCGTATCTGGCCTGAGGCTGGCGCTTATACAATTCAGTCTGCCGTGGGGAACAAGGTTCTTGACGTAGCTGGCGGCTATTCGGACGAGGGCACCAACGTCTGGATTTATCAGCCTATCGACAACGTCGGGCAGGTCTTCAACATCGGTTACAACGATACGATAGGATCCCACTGGATTCAGATGCGCTCGAGCGGGAAGTTCGTCAGCACGATTAACAACGCCAATGGGCACGCAAGCTCGGTGCTGTACTCTGGCGACGGCAGCAACGGCCAAAACTTTTACTTTATCGATGCCGGCGGCGGGTACGTGTACATCCGCAATCTCTGGGGATACTACCTTGACGTGTCGGGTGGAACCGATGCCAACTGCCAGGACGTGCAGTTCTACTCCTTCAACGGCAGCTCAGCCCAGAAGTGGAAGCTTGTCAGGGTGTGTGGTAACACGAGGATGAACGTAGACCTCGGGTCATACGTCATCCAGTCGGCAGTGGGAAGCAAGGTGCTCGATGTCGAGGGTGGAGTGGAGAAGCATGGCACCAACGTAAAAATCTACCATCCGATTGACAACAACGGGCAGGTGTTCCAAATCGGCTGGAATGACGCACTCGCCGCAAATAACATCGCCATGAAATCGTGCGGCAAGTGGATTGGCACGTTGGATAACACGAACGGCCAGGCAACGTCAATCCTGCAGGACGGTGACGGTAGCAACGGCCAAAACTGGTTCTTTGAGGACGCTGGTGACGGGTACGTATACATCCGAAACCTCTGGGGTTATTACTTAGATGTCGATAACGGGACAGACGAAGACAGTCGGAACGTGCAGGTGTTCCCGTTCAACGGTTCGATCGCCCAGAAGTGGAAGCTCGTGAGGGTGTCCGGCAATACCAGGGCAACTGTGAAACATGGTAGCTATAACATGAAATCGATGGTGGGCAACAAGGTCCTCACCTTGGCGGGCGCAAATACCGCAGAAGGCACGGCGGTAGAGATTCGCACGCCCAGCGGAGATGGTTCGCAAGTGTTCGATGTAGCCCAACCGGGCGATAACCCTTGGCTTTTCATTAAGCTCCCCTCTATTGAGAGATTCATCGGTGCAAAGGGAAACGCAAACGGGATGGCGGCGTGTGTCGTCCAGCCCGGTGACGGCAGCAACGGACAAAACTGGTTCTTTGAGGACGCCGGGGATGGTAGCTACTACATCCGCAATCTCTGGGGC
>JAFUBE010000534.1 GCA_017460365.1 Eggerthellaceae bacterium | reverse complement strand
GATGTCATCTCGGGCAGGCTGCGTAGGGGCGCTCTCCCGAGTGCCCGCTTGCGCCACGCGCACCGACCATGCCGATTCCAGCGATCGGGACCCCTGCGGTTTCGAAGCGAACGTCTCCCCTTCCCCGAACAAGGAAAGCTGGTTCGGCAACGCGCGGTCTGCACGACGACCATGCCGCCCCCCGTTTATGGGGGCGGCAAGCTGTGCTCGCAGGGACTCGCGCGTGAAGCTGCACCCGCTTCCTGCATAAGCTCCGTTGCAGGTGATGAAATACCGCGCACGGTTGTAAGCTATTCCGATCTTGCGCAGTTCGGATGCCCGCAAGGTGGCGCTCCGGCGCGCCCTCACGATCTTCTGGGCTCCCCTCACCCCTATGCCCGGCACGCGCAACAGCAGCTCGTAAGGAACGGTGTTCACTTCGAGCGGAAAGACGTCGAGGTGGTTGATCGCCCAATTCGCCTTAGGGTCGAGGTCGAGGTCGAGATACGGATTTCGCTCGTCGATGATTTCCGAAACGTCGAACCGGTAGAACCGCAACAGCCAATCGGCCTGATACAGCCTGTGTTCCCGGTCGAGCTGCACGGCGTCGGTCTTGGGCAGGCGCGCATCGTCGTTCACCGGAAGATACGCGCTGAAGAACACGCGCTTCATCGCCAGGTTCTTGTACAGCGCCGCCGAAAGGTTGAGTATGTGGAAATCTGATTCGGGTGAAGCGCCGACGATGAGCTGGGTCGACTGGCCTGCTGGAGCGAATGCGCAATCTCCATGCGCCCGCTGGATTCCCCCGCGGTAAAACGTCGTGCGCTTGCTCGCGAGCAGCTTGGTCTCCTTGTGCTGGGCGATTCCTTCGGCAATCTGGCGCATGGGCCGCAGAATATGCTGACGGCTTTTCTGGGGCGCAAGCACCCTGAGGCTTTCCTGCGACGGCAGCTCCAGATTCACCGAAAGCCGGTCGACCAAGCGCCCCATGCGGTCGATGAGATCCGGGCTCGTGCCGGGCACCGTCTTCGCGTGGATGTACCCGCGGAAACCGTATTCTTCCCGCAGAATCTCGAACGTGCGGATCATGAGCTCGGTCGTGTAATCGGGTGTGTTGAGCACGCCCGAGCTGAGGAACAGGCCCTCGATGTAATTGCGCCGGTAGAACTCGATGGTGAGGTCTGCCAGTTCCCGCGGCTTGAACGCCGTTCTCGTTACCTCGTTCGAACACCGGCTCGAGCAATAAGCGCAATCGTAGGCGCACACGTTGGTCATGAGAACCTTGAGAAGCGAAATGCACCGCCCGTCTGCCGTGAAGCTATGGCACAAGCCCGCAGCTTGCGTGGCGCCGAGCTTGCCCCGCTGCGCCCCGCGATCCGACCCAGACGACGTGCATGCCACGTCGTATTTAGCCGCATCGGCAAGTATTTCCAACTTTTCTGCAAGTTCCATGCGTACAATTGTATGCCATACGTCTGTTCGTGTAAAGAGGAGGAACGCTGTCGCGCTTCGCGATTCCGTGAACCGCCGGCTCTGCCGTCCGGCGTAGCCGCGGGCATCGGGGCAAGCGCCGTTCATGCATGCCGTGGGAGGGAGTTGCGCTTCCTCACCGTGAACGGGACCGCCTTGTTGCCCCGCAGCTTGCTCGATATGCCGGCTACCCGCATCAGGTAATCGCCCGCACGCATTATGCTTTCCACGCTGGCGCATTCATCGAGCCCCGCCCCAGGATTCTCGACATGGTAATAATCGAGCAAGTAATCGATGCCGAAATACAGTCCGTTCACAACTCGCGCGTCCTTGACGAAAATAGGCCGAACCTCGGGCCTCACGTCGACCCGACGTGAACCGTCGAAACGCTCGCATAGGTACGGCACCATGATGCAAAGCTCGTCGAGATCGAGCTGGCCCTCGGTCCAAACGATGCATCCCAAATCCTTCTGCTGCGGCAAAGCGGCTCTTTCGTGAGATGGCGTTACGCGAACCCTCGCCGGCTTCTCCGGCTCCTTGAGTGCCGCATGCTTCGACCGCCTCGTCGTTGACGGCTCCCTCGCGTGCTTGGGCTTCGAGCTCCGGCGCCGCTCGGGCTCGGAACGCGTTCCATCCGATAACTCGCCGCCTACCGACCTGTCGGCTACGGGCGCTTGCCGGCTATCGACCACCGAGGTCTGGGCGGGCCGAAACAGCGCTTTCAACATGCGTTGCAAATCGCGTTCGCGATCGTCGAGCGAACGGTCATCATCCCACAGGGCAGACCCCGGCACCTTCGAAGTCTCGCTGCACCAGTCTTCCATGTGTCTTAGCCTGCATCCTCCTGATTTCCGGCTGATACGAACCGACGTCCGCCGCTTCCATGACCAGCCCCGTAAGCGTCTGCCCAAACGCGAGCTTTTGAACTGCCGCTTCGTGTCCGATGAGCAATCTCATGGCATCGGCTTGCCGCGCATTCCGCAAAGCCAGGTTCATGGGATTTTGCTAGACGCTCACTTTGCATCAGCCTTTTTACCGATCGACGTCAGATGTGGTTATTATAGTTACCATTCTACAGCAAACCGCTTGCTAATCCGGCAAGAACTGTTATGCGCCCCCAAGGCACGGTCACTTGAACAAGGCGCGCTTTTTCACCGTGAAGGGGACGGCTTTTCTGCCCCGCAGCTTTTCCGACATGCCGACCACGAGCACCCAGTAATTGCCGGGCCGCGTGATGCTGGCGACGCTCTCGCATTCGCCGATGGGGGCATCGGGGCTTTCGGCGCGGAAATACTCCAGCAAGTAGTCGATTCCGGAATACAGGCCGCTCACGGTCTTGCCGCCTTTCAAGAAGAGCGGGCGGGCCTCGGGCATCACGTCGATGCGACGCAAACCGAAATAGCGCTCGCGCAAAAACGGCACCATGACGAGCACCTCGTTGAGGTTGAGCTGGCCTTCAGACCAAACGACATTACCCAAACCATCCAGTATCGGGGATTCGCCTTCCAGCGAATGGCTTTGCATGCATTCCTTCAGCCTCAAGATTTCGGGGGTTTCGCGCTGCACCGTACACGCCGCGTCGTCGCGGCGCTCGAACAGGGCTTGCAGCATGCGCTTCAGGTCGCGGTCCCGTTCGGCAACCGACTGGTCATCCGACCAGAGGACCGAACCCGGTACCTTTGAGGTTTCGCTACACCAGTATTTCATTCCCCACACCCGGTCCGACGGTTTAATGTGGCACGCTGCGGCCCGCCACCGCCCGGGATGCGACTGCTACTCGCTGCCGCCCCGTCCGGCATCGGCCTGGGCGCCATCGGCGCTTTCGCCTGCAACCGATCCCGCATAACGCTGCACGTCCACGTCGTAGGGCAAGCCAGCGGGCATGTTGTTAACCGCGATTGCCGCACTGCTCCGAAGGTCGGCCATCCACACGCTTTGGGCTTCGCTGGCCTTCTGGGACGAGACCGTGCTCACCACAGCTTCGCGGAACTCGTCTGGAAGCTGGCTGATAGAGGTGAAGTTCCTCGGCGCATCGAACCGGCCGTCGAGCTGCACGATGCACACGACCCCGCCCTCCCCGTCGACGAAAGGCTCGCTCGCATCGCCTACGTCCAAGCTCTCAAGCACCTGCCGGTACGTTTCACTGCAGCCGCTCAGCACATCCCAGCCGGCATCGCCTCCAACCTCGGCGCCCGCGACGTCCTCCGAGAACAGCCTGGCGGCCTCAGCGAATGAGAGTCGCCCCCTGTCGATCAGGTAGAGCACCTCCTGCGCCTTGGCGTACGCTACGTCCGTCTTGTCGGGCTCTGCGCTGTAGAACACGATCTTCGATGAGCGCAGCGCGCCGTCGTAGTTGTCGATGACCGTTGAGGCGTATTCCATGAAGTCGGCATCGCTCGGCTTCGCGTTTTCGGCGAAATACTCCCCCACCGCCTGGTTGAGCAGAAGGTCCTCCTGCGACGCGCGATAGCCCTCTTCCGTGTAACCTGCGCTTTCGAGCCAAGCTTGCCAACCCGCCTCGGTGCCGTAACCGGCCTTCGCCGACTCCACGGCCTCGTCGAGCGCCGCCTGGTCGACCTTCACCCCGAGCCCTGCCGCCCCTTGCCGCACCAGCTCCCTGTCGACGCGCATCGATATGTACTGCTCCCGGATGTCCGCCGGGCTTTGCGCGGTCTGGACGAGGTACGCCCCCCATGAATCGGCGTCGAGCATATCGGATGCCTCGCGCAACCCCTGGACGTCGTCGGTGATCGCCTGTTCGGGAATCTCGATCCCGTTCACCGTAGCGGCGGTCCCCGCGGAAGCGTCGCATCCCGCCAACCCGAGCGCGAGCGCACACGCGAACGGAATCGCGGCCATCAACTGAAACGCCTTCTTCATACCTTAAGATCCTCCCTCGAGTCGCCGAAACCCGCTTGCGGCAGCGGCGTGCCGGCAAGGCGCACCCCCGCCGATGAAGCTCGCGACCCTCGAGTCGCGTGCAGGTTCGCCATGCATTGGAAGAACGGCGTGGCGACCGTTTCCATGCACGACAAGACTATGGTTATCCCCTTCGTCGCCGTCATGAATCGGCCTCGCCCTGCCCTTGCTCGGACTCGTAGTCGTCCATGATTTCATCGTAGGCGTCCTTCACCTCCATTACGGTGGCTGCGCCTTTGTTCGCTATTTCATTCAGCTTCGAAGCGGCCGCCTGAACGTCCTCGCGCGTCACGCTGAAGTCGGTTTCGACTACCTTGTCTTTTAGCTGCACTGCTTTCTGCGAGGCGGCCTTGCGGGTCTTATCCACTTGAGGCTTCACCTTGTTCCATGCGACCTTCAGCATCGCCTGGGCTCCGGCGCGAAGCTTCACCCCGCCACGCCCCGCTGCCGCCGCGATCATCTTCTTGACTTCGCTTCCCGGCTCCAGCTCCGCTTCGGGCTCGGTTTCGGCTCCGGGTTCGGCGCCGTGCACGGGGACGGGCGGATCTTCCACAAGCTCGTAGCCTTCCGCGTCTATACCTTCGTAGTATTTCTCGATTTCCCGGCCGTCCTCTTCGACCACGAACCCGATCTCGTTGCCGTCTTCGTCTTCGAGGTAGCAGATCACGTTCTCCGGCGCCTCGCCAGGAGTTCCTATGGAATCGGCTGAAACCCCCTGGTCCTGCGCGTCCCGCTCGTCCGCGCCCGGGCACTGGTCCTGCTGTTCATGCTCGCAGCCCGCTTCGCTCTCGTCATGCTCGATCATCTTCATCGCTCCCAAAGCCAGTCTCGGGTATCGGCGTCCCGCGCATGCACGGCAGCGCATCATCGGTCGGCCACACGGACGAACCCGTCGATTTCGATAACTTTATTTACCGGTAGTATACCACCAAACGGTAACTATAATTACCACAACGATTTGACGTCCTGGGTCATGGCATGTCGCTTAGCGGAAAGCCGTCCGCCAGGGCGCGGCGAAGGGACTGCGCGTGGAAATGGGCGGACTCGGCGAGGAGGTCGAGCATGTCGTCGGACTCGGAGGCGGTGCGCCATGCGAGCGCGTCGGCGATGCCGGCGAGCGCCGCAGCCGCATCGTCTGCAACCTCGGCGAGCACGGCGTGCGCATCCCCGGCGACAGCAACAGGCGCAGGCGCCGCTCCAGGTGAACGCCTCGAGCCGGGTACGGGTTCAGGGCCGAATGCAGGTCTCCCGCTCGGCGTGCGATTCGAATCGGATGACATCGGGCGCTCCCTTCCGCGGGGACCCGGCAGTCGGAATCAGGTAGAGGGCACCCGCTAGGTGGCAACCCAACTGAACATCGCTTGTCGCAACGCGCAATTACGCAGGAGCCCTCACGCCCACGCGTTTCGACAAGAATGTATTAAGTTGAGTTGCCAGGAAGCATTATCGCACAAGAAGCAGCCGCGAAGGCCCACGGAATCCCCCGCAGAGGCACCGGCGCCAACGGGACCTCCCCGTTGGGGTCGGCACCCTTGCGGGGGTCCCGCTTGCGCGTTGCGGGCGGCCTCGTTACGGCAGCACGAGGCCGGCCAGGTAATCCTCTTCGGTCACGATCTTGCGGCCTACATGGCCGCACTTCACGCGGCTGTCGCAATACATGGGAATGCCCAGCTCCTCGAGTCGCAGGCAAAACGACAGGTCCTCGCCGTACCCTGGAATGGGGTCGAACGGCCGCGGGTAGCGCTCCATCACCTCGCGCACGATGTCGACCGTCATCATCGTGCAGCCGAGACCGGATCCCTTCACGGGAAACAGGCTGTCGCGCGGGTAGTCGGCGTACGCCTCCGCTTTGCCGCTCAGGTTGCCTTCAGAGTCTTTGCGGGCGTACAGGCTCTTCTTTATCGTGGGCTCCACATCGCCCTTCCGCGTGAAGTACAGCCCTGCGACATAGTCGAGCCCGTCGTCGACATCGGCCGCCAGGCGCAGTATGGCGTCTTTCGGAAGAACCATGTCGTCATCGATCCACATGATGCGGTCGAACCCGTCTTCAATCGCCCAGTTCGCCAACATGTTCCTCGCGTCGTGCACGTAGGCGTTCATCACCATTCCGGCATACATGTCTGGCGTCTGCTCCAGGTTCATGTAGCTGCTGAAGAAAAGCGTGTCCACCGTGTCGAAACACGGGATAGCCACGAAAGTTCTCGCCATAACAACCCCTCCCCGCCACCTGGCTGCGGCGTGTGCAGACATTCGCATCATGCCCCGACGCAAACGGGCCGGCGCTCGGTAAATGCCGATTTATTCGTAGGGGCGATCTCCAATCAGTTCGCCGCCCACGCGCCCCAATGCCACCCGGCTGTCGCAGTACATCGCTATCCCGAGCTCCGTCAGGCGAGCGCAGAAAGACAGGCTTTCATCGGCGGTGCTCGGCACCGGGTCGAAAGGCGCCCCGAACGCCTCGCCGACGCGTCGGATCGCGTCGGCGGACATCATCACGGCGGACAGGCTCGTCCCCGCCACGCGGAACAAGGAATCGCGCGGGTACTCCTCGAACCGCGTTGCGCACAGCACCTTCCCGCCGGCGCCGTCGTCTTGCCAACCGACCTCGGAATACGCATCTGGAAGCACCTGGCCGCCGCCTTGCGTGAAGCACAGCGCCGACACGTATTCGAGCCCCGCGTCCAAATCGGCGGCGAGACGCTCGGCTAAATCGGGGGAGAACGCCACATCGCCTTGCAGCCAGAGCACCCGGTCATACCCCCCTTCGAGCACAGCCCGCGCCAACTCGTTGCGCGTCACGTACGAAAGCGTACCCGAAACGCCCGTCCAGTGCGTTCCATCGGGAACCCGCAGGGAAATCATGCTCTCGAAGAAACGAAATGCCACCGTATCGCGGCATGGAATCGCAACGATCAAGCCACCCAAAACGTCACCTTTAACCTGCCAATCGCTTTGCGAAACGCCCTGATGTAGTCATGCCATAAGTAAAACGTACTACTAATCGACCAATGAATGCATAATCGGAAGACTTTATTTTGAGCGTTAAGCATCGAACTT
>JAFUBE010000533.1 GCA_017460365.1 Eggerthellaceae bacterium | reverse complement strand
GTCTGCCTTCATCTCGCCTGGCTCCCGCATCTGCACGGCGGGAGGCGCCGGTGGCTCGGAAACGTCGGCGAGCTTCAACGGCAGGCTCTTGATCTCGGCATCCTCGACTGCGCCCTCGACCCGGGCCGAGTCGATCCAGCTCGCTTCTTTCGCCCATTCAGCTGCGGTCACCTCGAGATCTTTCAGGGCCTGCGCTAGCGCACGCTCGACTTGCGTGTCGTGCGTTGTCACGTAACGTTGCACGATGCGCGTCGAGCGGTTCTCCTCACCCGTGACCCGCTCGATTCCCACGAGTATCTGCGACCACGAATCGTTCAGGCGCCGACGCTGCTCCCATTTCGTATAGTGGAAGACCGGGGCGTCGGAGATGGCCTCGAGCTGAGCGCGTATCGCATGGCGCTCTTCGGGCGTGCCCATCACCTTCAGCGAATCGCTGAAGGAGCGGCCGTTTTCCGATGAGTCGATGAGCTGCTCGCTTGCCCGCACATAGTCGCCGACGATGGTTCCCACCGGCTTCTCCTCGGCGTTGAACCGCTCGCGCAGCTCGACGCCTTGTGCGTGCACGTCCTTCTCAAGCACAGCCAAATCGCTCGGTATCTCGCGCATAAGATCGACTATGTTCACGACTTCCCGTTTCGCCGCCTCGAGCGAGATGCGTTCGGCGCCGCCGTTCGCGACGTAACGCTTCAACTCTTGCCGCGCCGCCTCGACCCGCGCTTCGAGTACGGCTCGCCCCGCCTCGTAATCGGGGGACAGAAGGATGGAGGCGTGCTCGATGGCCTCCCTGATCGTGCGCATGCGCGAACCGCTCATGATCGTCTCGGTCGCATTCAGGCGATCGACGATCGCGAGCGCTTCGCGCGCATCGGCCGTGAGGCGGTATTCCGATTCACCCGAGGCAAGGACGCCGACTTCCAGCCAGCGGTAACGATCGATCATGTCGCGGCATATCGCCCGACTCGTCTTCGGCTTCCCGTCTTCGATCGGAATATGCCCGCCATAGCCGTCGGCAACCATATCGGCTACGCAGCGGTCGATGCGATCGCGCGCCTCTGAGGCGGGCAGAGGTTCTGACACATCGGGAAACACCACCTTGAACAGGGCGAGGTAAAAGCGGGCGTGGTCGCTTCGGAACAAGTCGAGGGTGCGCCTGCCGAACGCATGGGCGAATTCATCGTATACGGCGGTTATCCTTGGCATAAGCCCTCGTTTGTTCCTGTTCCAACTATGCACACCATGATAATGGTAATGGTAAACAATCGTTTCGGTGTCCTAAAATAGTCACAGCAAAAGGGTTTCTGCTCATAACGCCGATTCTCCCAGCCTGCGAGACACTCTATGGCTCGACAACGCTTTTCGCCCCTCCCGATCATGCGCCTAATGTGTCGATGGGAATCACGTACACGCCGCTCTCGGAGAGCTGGCGTGCGAAGGCGCCCTTCGCGAGGAGCACTGCCATGAATGCAGGATCGGCATTCCGAGCAGCCGGGTTCGCCGCCACTTTCGCCTTCAGGCGCATGAGGCTCGCCTCGGCCTCGGCAACCGTCGACTCGCCGAGCGGTACCTCGATGGCGGCCCAACGCCCGTCGGCAAGCTCGATGATGACGTCCACTTCGAGACCATCGGCATCGGAATAGTAGCGGAGCGACTCGCGCGTGTAACCGGGCAGGCATCTCGCGAGCACCGCCAGGTCGTGAACGGCGAGCGATTCGAACACGAGCCCGAACAGCTGAGCGTCTTCGAGCAGCTTCGCTGGCCCGACCCCAAGCAAGGCGGCGACGAGGGATGGATCGGCGAGATACCGCTTTGGCTTCGTGCGCAGCCTCGATTTCGCCCTGACGGGCGCATCCCAGCCGGGCAGCTCTTCAATGAAGTAATTTCGCTCGAACTCCTGAAGGTAAGACGACACGGTCTCCGCAGCAGGAGCCGCATCTTCGCCCGCGCCCGCATCCTGCGCGATCGTGCGCAGCTTCGCCGAAGTGGCGACGTTTCGAGCCAGCGACGCCGCGATCCTGCGGGCCAATTGGGGGCTCTTCCGGGCTTTCGGCATGGTCTCTTCGAAAAGCGCATCGAGGTACTGTCCCGCTATGCGCGCGCCCGACGCCCCCTGCCTCCCGACAAGCGCCGGCCACCCGCCCGTGCAGGACAGCTCCGCCACATCTGCGAGGCCGAGCTGAGAGGAACATGGCTCGAATTCGCGGCGGAAAAGCCCGCCGAGCGACACGAGCCCGCTCGACACGCCGAGCTCGAGGAGCGTCATGGTGCTCATGCGAAGACGGGCAATCCTTCCCGCACCGCTATGCCGCGCGGAATCGCCTTTCGATTCCATGGGCGACGATGACCCCGTGAGCAAGAACTGGCCGGGTTCGCTTCCGCGGTCGTCGATGGCGTGCCGCACGAGGTTCCAGATGGCGGGAACGTCCTGCCACTCGTCGATGATGTGCGGCGGCGCCCCGGCCAGCGCAAGCGACGGGTCGTCGGCGAACAGAGCGCCGTTCACATCGACGCGCGTTATGCTCGAACCGTGCGCGAGCGACGTCCACGATTTACCGCACCATCGAGGACCGCATATTTCGACACCGCCGAAATCGCCGAGCAGTTCCTCTACTTGACCATCGACAATACGCGGATGGTAGCCCTTTGGCTTCAAGGAAGAAAGCCCGATCACGTTGCCTCCCATACCAACCGTGTTTTTCGAGGATATTCAACCGTGTTTTTCGAGGATATTCAACCGTGTTTTTCGAGGATTGTCAACCGTGTTTTCCGAACGAAAAAGGAAAGCCGCCCCGAAGAGCGGCTTTCCTTCCGAGTTTGCGTTTTTGGGAGTCGTGCTTAGTCGAGCAGCTCGAGGATCTTCTCCTTCGGCTGTGCGCCGAGGGTCTTCTTCGCCGGCTCGCCACCCTTGAAAGAGATGAACGTCGGGATGGACATGACGCCGTATTGCTGCGCGATGTCGGGGTTCTCGTCGATGTCGATCTTGTACACCGACACGGCACCCGCCTTCTCGGCCGCGACCTCGTCGATGACCGGCGCCATCATTTTGCACGGACCGCACCAGGTCGCGAAGAAGTCGACGAGCACCGGTTCAGATGCGCCGAGCACCTTCGCCTGCCAATCGGCGGAAGAGATCTGTTCTGTCATTGTGGCCTCCTAGCCTCACCTGTTATATCGTTTGCCATTCTACTCATCAAATCACGCGCACACTCATTCCGTTGAATTCCCGTAACGTGAGCGCGTCTGCGCAGGGCGTTACACGACGGCGTCGCGGAGCAGGTCGGCCATCTTCTCGACAGGCCACGTCCCCAAATCGCCTTCCGTGCGCTCGCGCACCGATATGGTGCCCTCCTCGACTTCCTTGTCGCCGAGCACGATCATGTAGGGAACTTTCTGCGCCTGGGCTTTCGCCACCTTCACGCGCATGGGCTCGTTCTGCTCGTACACCTCGACGCGCCCGCCGGCCGCGCGCAGCTTGCCCGCGAGCTCGTACGCCGCGTCTTTGTGGCGATCGGCGATCGGCAAGATGACGGCCTGCGTCGGCGAGAGCCACAGCGGAAGCGAGCCGGCATAGTGCTCGATGAGGATGCCCAAGAAACGCTCGATCGAGCCGAACAGCGCACGGTGCAGCATGTAGGGGCGCTCTTCGGTGTTGTCGGCCGTGCGGTAAGTGATGTCGAATCGCTCGGGCAGGTTGAAGTCGACCTGCACCGTGGAGCACTGCCACGTGCGCCCGATGGCGTCTTTCACCTTGATGTCGATCTTCGGACCGTAGAACGCGCCGTCGCCCTCGTTGATCTCGTATGCGAGGCCGCGCTGCTCGCAGGCCTCCTTCAGGGCGCTTTCGGCGTATTCCCACATCTCGTCGGAGCCGATCGACTTGGCGGGGCGCGTGGAGATCTCGGCCTCGTATTCGAAGCCGAACTCGCCCATGACCATGTCGGCCATGTCGAGGATGGCCACCACCTCGTCGACGACCTGGTCCTTGCGGCAGAAGATGTGGGCGTCGTCTTGCGTGAACCCGCGGGCGCGCATGAGCCCGTGCACCACGCCGCTCATCTCGTGGCGGTACACCGTGCCGAACTCGAAGAAGCGCACGGGCAGGTCGCGGTACGAATGCACATCGTTGCGGTACAGCATTACATGTCCCGGGCAGTTCATCGGCTTCACGCCGTATTCGCTGTAGCGGGGCTGCTCGTCGGTGCCCTCGTTGATGTTGAAGAAGTACATGTTCTCTTTGTAGAAGTCGTAGTGCCCGCTCGTCTTCCACACGTCTGCCTTGTAGATATGCGGGGTGATGACTTCTTCGTAACCGCGACGGTACAGTTCCTTGCGCAGCCATTCCTGCATGATGCGGATGATGCGGCCTCCGCGCGGAAGGTACAGCGGCAAACCCACGCCGGCCAAGTCGTCCATCATGAACACGCCGAGCTCGCGGCCGAGCTTGCGATGATCGCGTTTCGCGGCTTCTTCCAGGTTGTGCAGGTGCTCGTCGAGCTCCTTCTGCTTGAAGAAAGCCGTGCCGTACAAGCGTTGGAGCTGCTCGCGCTCGGCATCGCCGCGCCAGTAAGCGCCGGCAATCTTCTGCAGCTTGAACGCGGGAATTTTGCTCGTGTCGGGCAGGTGCGGCCCACGGCACAGGTCGGTGAACGAGCCGATCGTGTAGGTCGTGATCTCCTCGTCTTCGGGCATCTCGCTGATGAGCTCCACCTTGAACGGCTGGTTTGCGAACTGTTCGAGTGCCTCGGCGCGCGTCACGACCTTGCGCTCGAACGGCTCGGCAGCTGCGATGATCTCGCCCATGCGCTTCTCGATGGCTTCGAAATCTTCGATCGACAGCGTATGGTCGAGCATGACGTCGTAGTAAAAGCCGTTCTCGATGGCCGGCCCCACGCCGAATTTCACGTCGCCGTACAGGTCGACGAGCGCCGCGGCCATGACGTGCGCCGTGGAATGGCGCAGAAGCTCGAGGGCCTCGTCGCTCTTGTTCGTGACGATGGAGACCTCGTCGCCATCGGCCACTTCGCGGTTCAAATCGACGAGCTTGCCGTTCACGACGCCGCCGAGCGCAGCCTTCGCGAGGCCGGCGCCGATCGAGGCCGCCACGTCGGCGACGGTCGCGCCGCTTTCGAGCTCCTTCTTCGAGCCGTCGGGTAATACGATTTGCATGTCTTTTCCTTTCCGCCGGGCGCACACAAAGCGCCTGCATCTTGCCGGGTGCGCACAAAGCACCTGCTCATCGGGTATGGCGCCTTTTGCGCCACGAAGCGACATTATATAGAAGGGCCGCCCGGTAAAGCGGCCCAATCATCGTTTCGTTACAACTGGAGGAAATCGCCTGTGCCTTGCGCCTTTACGCGCGGGCATGCGAGCGCTTCGGAGCGCCTGCTGGCTTGCCCACCGGCGTCGTGCAATACGGGCACACGCTCCAGGCGGGATCGAGCGCATGATGGCACGTCGGGCAGAGGTTCTTCAGGCGCTGATGGCAGTTCGGGCACATGACGTAGTCGGCTTCCACCGGATAGCCGCATGCGCCGCAT
Source organism: Eggerthellaceae bacterium (assembly GCA_017460365.1). Taxonomy (GTDB): domain Bacteria; phylum Actinomycetota; class Coriobacteriia; order Coriobacteriales; family Eggerthellaceae; genus UBA9715. Next base: position 2,032 of record JAFUBE010000533.1, on the reverse strand, counting down.
TCGCCGTATTTCATGAGCTGGCGTTGCTTGAGCGCCACCTCGAGTTCCTGTTCGTCGCGATCAATCTGAAGCAGGGGCGGACGGAGCAGGCAGTACGCGATGACGCCCAGCAGCGGGACGAGCGCCACGATCGCCCAGATGTACCACATGGTGCCGCGCATGTACGCATCGCGGGCAACCCACACGATGCTCAGCACGTACAGAATCACCAAGCACACGACGACGACCGAAAACGCCGTCTGCAGCTCGGGCGTCCACAGCTGGGACATCAATTCGTTCATCTCTACCCCTCAATCGGCTCAGGTACGTATACGAACAGCCATTATAGCAAACTGTCGCAGCACCGAACGAGTCAACTCCATCGGCCCTTTGGGCCGCATAGCCGCATAGCCACTTCACGTCAGATACATGTGACACTTCGTGTCTGACGGGAAGTGTCACACCTAGCGGGTACAATGGCCCGAAGCGAATCGACGGGAGGCGGCATTGAGGGCCATCGAGCTACAAGGAGCGGACAACGTACGCGACCTCGGGGGCATACCCGCCGGCGACGGGCGCATCGTCGCGCCGGGTCTCATGTACCGGGGCAGTGCGCTTCATAAGCTGACAGACGACGACCGCCGCACCCTGTTCGGCGAACTCGGAATCGCCTGCATCGTCGACGTGCGCTGTGGGTGGGAGCGCGAAGCGAAGCCCGATGCGGTCGCCGACGGCGTCGAGAACCTGCACATTCCCTTCTACGACCTCGAGAAAGTCGGGATCGAGTACACCGAGCCAGCCGAAGGAACCAAGGTCGTGGGGCGCGACGTGGCATGCAACCCCGAGCGGTTCTACCGTTCGCTCGCGAACCCGCTGACCGTGCGCCAGATGCGCAACGGCGTGCATCAGGTGTTCGGCCACGCCATGAGCGGACACCCTGTTTACATCCACTGCAGCGGCGGCAAGGACCGCGCGGGAATCCTTTCACTGCTGGTGCTCACCGTGCTCGGCGTCTCGCGCGAAGACATCCTCGAGGATTACTTGCTCACCAACATCGACCGCGACAGGAACTTCGAGAAAACGTTCCAGCGCTTCATGAAGTTCTCGGGAAACGAGTTGAAAGCGCGCGAGCTCGTGCACTCGCACCGCGCGCGCCCGGAAAACCTCGAGGCGTTCTACGAAGAAATCGACGATCGATACGGCAGCATGAGCGCCTTCATCCGAAACCAGCTGGGCATTTCCGACGCAGAACGCGCGAACATGCGCTCAACGTGCACGCGCCTACAGGTTGAAGCACCTGTCGGCTAGCATCTGCATGAAGTCATCCGACAGGTAGACAGGCAGCTTCTCCGACGTCTTCTGGCGGTTGTGCCCTGTAGCAAGCGCACGACAACACCAGGTCACGCTGCGCAACGCCGTCATCACGAGGTAGGCGCGGAAGCGCTCGTCGAAGTTTCCGCGCGCAAAGCGCCCGTCGACAGCGCGCCAGTAGTCATCCACGAAGGCGTCGATTTCGCCAGCCGGGAACAGAAAATCGCTATCCCAGAACGTCGTCGTGGGCGAGACGAAATACGCCACGTCCTGCGCGACCTCCCCGATAATCGGTCGTTCCCAGTCGATGAACGCGCCCGGGTTGTCACAGAACCTCCCGCCTTGGACAGGCGCTTTCGCGGCGCTCGCAGCCGACGCTTCGGGGATCAGGAAATGCGAAGGGAGCGTCTCGGTGTTCACGATGTGCGTGCAATCCGACGAACGGCACGGCACGTCGAGCAGCGGGCGCGCCGCCCCGATGAACCGTTGCGCCCACTTCGTAACGCGCGCATCCTCGTTCGCCGACGCGCGGTACACCTCGAAGCGCTTCATACACTCGTCGAAGAGCTCGCGCAACGGATCGGCCGGGCGGTGCATCGGACATCCCTCGCCGACGGGCACGGCATGCACGTCGGCCATCAGCTGAGCCGCGCAGCGCAGGTCGCCTGGACGGAGGTTGTCGAAGTCGAGCTCGTCACCTTCGCAATAGCCTATGACGAGCGCCCCGAGGCCAGGTGCGCTC
>JAFUBE010000532.1 GCA_017460365.1 Eggerthellaceae bacterium | reverse complement strand
GACCACGCGCCCCCGTTGACCTTGCATTAGGCCGGACGGCGGCGTAGGGCGGGCTGAGCACGCGGCCGGAAGCAGACCGCGAAGCGGGCTGCTGTAGGCGCGTATGCGAAGACCGACCGAAGCCGACGGCTGGCCGTACGGGAGACTCCCATGGGCGCGTGGGCTGCGTGTGGCACGAACGGCCCGAGCGCACACCCGGAGCGTGGGCGGCCGGGCTGCGGACAACCCGAGGTTGGTAGCGCGCGGCCAGGCCAGCAGCCAGGGATGGCGGCAAAACAAATTCGAGAAGAGCAGACGCGCTTGTTTTGCTGACTCACCAGCAGCGGATTATCCCGCCCGTGGAATCGCAAGTATGACCCGCCTATGGCCTCATTCTCATCGTTTCTTCTCGCTGGTAAAATGATTTGGTTATACTTATCGGTTTCTGCTTGCCTCTGCGGCAGCAGTCTGTTATGGGAAGAGCGAGAGCAGTGGCAAGCGAGAGCTCCATCGACGTCAAGCGGCAGGTAGATGCCGTATTCAGCATAGCGAACAGTCTTCGTGGAACATACCAGTCGGACAAGTACAAGGACGTCATTATTCCGATGATTATCATCCGTCGACTGGAATGCGCCATGGCGGATACGCGTGATGCCGTCTGCTCTGCATACGAGAAGAACAAGCGCACACCCGATGCGGTACTACGGAAGATTTCGGGATTCCCGTTCTACAACTACAGCCGCTGGACGCTCGCCAAGCTCTTGGCTGAGCCGCAGTCGCTTGCGCGAAACTTCAAGAGTTATCTTGACTCTTTCTCGCCCAACATCAAGCAGATCATCAGCGACCTCGACTTCAAGAAGCAAATTGACAAGATGGCGAAGGGGGCCAAGCTCACGGGAGTGGTACGCAAATTCGCAGACCTCGACCTCGACCCCGATACCGTGAGCAACGTGGCCATGGGATACATGTTCGAGGAGATCATCCGACGCTTCTCTGAGAATGCTGAGGCTGGTGATCACTACACTCCGCGTGAGATCGTGCGACTCATGGTTCGCCTTGCCCTTGCCGAGGGATGCGACGACCTAACCGAACCTGGCAAGAACATCAATGTGGGGGATTTCGCCTGCGGAACGGGCGGGATGATTTCCTGCGCCCAGGAGAAGCTCGCCGAGATGTGCCCCGATGCGACGGTCTATCTGTACGGTCAGGAGGTCAACCCTGAATCGCATGCCATCTGCCTTGCCGACATGCTCATCAAGGGACAGCGCGAGGACCGCATCAAGCTTGCGGACACCATGAAGGAAGACTGCTTCCCAGGCGAGTTCATGCGCCTGTCGCTCATCAATCCTCCGTTTGGACAGCCGTGGGGCGGCAAAGATGCCTCTCAGGGCGTGGAGAAGGCCGTGGAGAAGGAGCACCTCAAGCCCCAACGGGAGATTCCCGGCGGGACTTCCCGCGAAGGGCGACATGCAGCTCCTTTTCATGCAGCACGTTATTTACAAGCTCGATCCGCAATACGGGCGTGCGTGCATCATCTCGAACGGCAGCCCGCTCTTCTCGGGAGGAACGACATCGGGCGAAAGCCAGGTGCGCCGTTGGTTGCTGGAGAACGACTACGTCGAAGCCATCATCGGCATGCCGACCGACCTCTTCTACAACACCGGCATCGGCATCTACATCTGGGTTATCTCACGCAACAAGCGGGCGGAACGCCGCGGCAAGGTGCAACTCATCGATGCAACCGACATTTGGGAGCCGATGAGGCGTTCGCTCGGCAAGAAGCGCAAGTTCATTTCAGAAGAGCAGGCCGAGGAGATCACGGAGCTCTATCACGCCTTCGAGGAAAACGAGCGCAGCCACATTCTCCCCTGCGAAGAGTTCCTTTACAAGGAGTATGCGGTCTACCAGCCTCTTCAGCGAAGCTACTGCATCTGCGACGAGCGCATTGACGCTATGTGCGAGGGCCAGTTCATGCGTGCCATGCACGACCCTGCGAAGATGGAAGAACTGCGGCTCATAGACGAGGCAGACCGCAAGGACAAGGAAGCAAAACTTCTAGCCGATCTCGAAGCGGCCGAGCCGGTCTTCGAACAGATGGTGCAGATTCTACGTGACAATGTGAGTGATGAAGTTTGGTACGACCACAAGGCGTTTGAGGCACACCTGAAAAAGCTCTTTGCTGACGTGCCGGACTATCGAAAGGGCGAAACGCCCGCCCAGCGCAAGGCCGTCATAGAGAAGGTCATGTTTGCCCTCTCGGTCATTGACAAGGAGGCACCGCTTCGGTACAAGCGCGACGGCAGCGTCGAGTACGATCCGGCGACCAAGGACACAGAGATCGTACGCTTGGCCGAGCCCGTCGAAGACTACTTTGCCCGTGAGGTTCACCCGTACGTGCCTGACGCCCAATGGTTTGACGTGGAAACGCCCAAGGTCATACGGACTGGAGCGGAGTTCCCGTTCACGCGCTACTTTTACCAGTACGAAGCACCTCGTCCTTCAGACGAACTGCTCGATGAGTTTCTGCAGATGGAAGACGAGCTTTCGGAATTGATTGGCGGCTTGAAGTAGCATGGCAGCTAAAGTGCGAGAGACGGGCATAGCGGCCATTGGAGCAATTCCTGTGTCCTGGAAGCTCGAGCGGCTCAACAACGTTGCTGAATTATTCGGGCGAATTGGTTGGCAGGGCTTAACCAGCGACGAGTATACGGACGAAGGAGCATATCTCGTTACCGGAACGGATTTCCGAGACGGCTACATAGACTGGTCGAGCTGCGTGCATGTATCAGAAGATCGGTGGGAAGAAGCTTGGCAAATAAAGCTGCAAGAAGGCGATTTGCTTATTTCCAAGGACGGGACCATCGGAAAGCTTGCTATCGTCAGCGACTTACCTGGCCATGCCTCGCTCAACAGTGGTTTGATGAGAATCGTGCCACGTTCGAATGGATACATCACCAAGTATCTCTACTACGTGCTGCAAACCGATGTCTTTTATGACTGGTATCGCGAGATAGATGCTGGTGCAAGCACCATCAAGCATCTTTTCCAGGGGGATTTCATACACTTCGTGTATCCATCACCCCCAATCGAAGAGCAGGAAGCCATTGCCGAGGAGCTCGACAAGAGAACGAAAGAACTTGACCATGCAATCAACTTGGTTTCACGACAGTTAGAGACCCTTGATGGCTACCGGAAGTCCTTGATTCAGGAGACGGTCACTAAGGGGCTGAATCATAATGCCAAGCTGAAGCCGAGCGGTATTGACTGGATCGGCGACATCCCTCTTGGCTTCTGCTCCTAAAGATGAGTCAAGAGGCTGCCCCCTGCTCGCGGAGCCAGGCCGAGAGCAGCGCGTTGTCGCGCTTGTACCAGCGGTCGCGCCCGGGAGGGTGCGGGGGCTGCGGCTGGGCGAGCGCGCGGATCTCGCGGAGAGGCACGTGCGGCCAGCGCGCGACCTCGGCGAGCAGGTCCGCCATCTGGTCGCCGCGCCGGTGGCAGTACTTCCAGGAGAACTCGTCGAGGTGCTCCTGCAGGCGGCCCCAGCTCACGCCGTGGAAGGTCCCGGCGAGCTTGGCCTTGAGGTTGGATATGGCGTGGTGGGCCACGGGAAGCGAGGCCTCGGAGTCGCCGTCGCGGGCCGACGGCCTCCTCACGAGGTCCCAGCCGCCCACGAGCCTCCCCTCGGAGCGGATCCCGTCGGTCCTCACCTCGCAGAGCCTCGAGACGTGGCCGCGGAAGAACTCGTCGAGCGACGCGGCCGTGAGGT
>JAFUBE010000531.1 GCA_017460365.1 Eggerthellaceae bacterium | reverse complement strand
GCGCAGACGGCCGACGAGATGAAGCGCGCCTTCGAGGAGGGCCTGTCGCTCGAGTACAAGCTCTCGAACATCGCGCAGGCCAAGGGCTTCGCAAGGCGCCTCGAGCGCATCGGCTGTTTCTACACCGACCGCCCCGTGGAATACGAGCAGCTCGTTGAGTTCACGGAGGCCGAGCTGACCTCGATCGCCGAAGACGAGCACGAGCGCTGGTGCGACGAGAAGCTGGCCATGGGCTGGGCTTTCGGAGACGCGCACGTGGGCGCCGCAGACAGTGGCAACGACGACAAAGCCAGGCGCGAGCGCACGCGCCTGCACCACGATCTCGTGCCGTTCGGCGAACTGCCGCATGCCGAGGTGCTGAAGGACTCCGAGCCCATGCTCAAGATGCTCGAGCTCATCCGCGAGTTCGACGGCCTGTCGATCTACCGCATGTGAATTAGAGGGGAGGCGCGAGCAAGATGCAGACGTGGGAAAACGTGTACGTGTTCATCAGCTCGACGTTCAACGACATGCACGCCGAGCGCGACTACCTTGTGAAGCGCGTGTTCCCCGAGCTTTCCGAGTGGTGCGAGGAGCGCCGGTTGCGACTGGTCGACATAGACTTGCGCTGGGGCGTGACCGAGAAGGACTCCCAGGAGAACAAGCGCGTCGTCGATGTATGCTTGAAGAACATCGACCGCTGCCGGCCGTTCTTCCTGTGCTTTCTGGGGCAACGTCGCGGATGGGTGCCGAGCGCGCAAGACATTGCTGAAAGCACGTTCGATTCTTTCCCCAAGCTCGAAGGGTATCTGGGCTCGTCGGTTACCGAGATGGAGATAACCCATGCGCTCATCGATCCCATGCTCAACGGCTCAGTGATGGAGCTTAAGAATCGCGAGCGCGCGTTCTTCTTCCTGCGCGACCCGGGCTATCTGGATAGTATCACCGACCAGCACGTGCGCAACGTGTACACCAACGAAGGCGAGCCAGACCCAGCTTTCACCGATACGAAGCTCGCCGAGTTTCGCGAGCATGTGCGCACATTGGGCAGGCCGGTTGCGGAATACGCGGCAACGTGGAACGAGACTGCGACGACGCCCGAGCTGTTAGCTCCGGGTAAGCCTGAGAGTATCGAACGTGGCCGTCTTGTTGATTTTCGCTGCAATGGCTGTGAGCTTGCCGATGTCATCATCGGCCAGATGAAAGCAGCGCTCTCCGAGATGTATCCCGACAGGGTGGTTGAAGGCGCAGCGTCTCCTCTGCAACATGAGTTCGATGAGCAGGCTCGCTTCCTGCAGTTTGCGCAAGAGGGGTTCATTGAGCGTGCGGGTGATTTCGATGACGTGATGGACTATCTGCATGGTGACGACATGCGGCCATGCGTCATCGTGGCGCCTGCCGGTATGGGCAAAACGTCGTATCTGGCCAGGTTGGTTAACCGCTTACAGGACGAAGAGGCATGCAATGTCCTGTACCGTTTCGTGGGCACGAGCGAAAGCAGCGTCTCGCAGGCGAGCCTGCTTATGTCGATTGCCGATGAGTTGAAGAGTCGCTTTGGCATACAGGGCGTTCCTTCGGTCCCGCAAAAGATCAAGGAGGCACTGCCGGGGCTGCTTGCGAAAGCGGCTGCCGAAAAGCCGCTCGTGGTGCTTATCGACGCCATCAACCAGCTTGATACAGGGCTCGATGACCTTTCGTGGATTCCCGCAGCGCTGACGCAGGACGTGAAGTTCGTGTACAGCTTCAAGTTGGGCGAGGCCGCCGGAGATGCTCTGTGCCAGCGCCTGCTCGACGAAGGCGAAACGCGCGTGTTGCAGCTGAGGGGCTTTCAAGACGTTACGGATCGAGAGAACTTGGTGACCCAGTATCTCTCGCTGTTCTTGAAGGAGCTCGACGACGACAACATCGAAGCCATCATCGGCTCTGCAGGTGCTGAGAACCCTTTGTTCTTAAACGTGCTGCTCTCCGAGCTGCGCGTGTTCGGTTCGCACGAAGGGCTTCGCGACAAGATTGCCCAGGAGTTCGGTCCCACGCCCCAAACCGCCTTCGACGGCCTGCTTAGGCGATTGGAAAGCGACCCGCTTTACTCGCATGTTCCTATGAAGGAGCTCGTCGCGCATGTGTTCGGCTGGCTTGCGCATTCCAAGAACGGTTTGGAACCGCAAGAGCTCGCAGGGCTGCTCGTAAACGCCGGTTTAGCCGAAACCATCGACGAAGCACGCGACAGCGTAAGCTTGCTGCTCCGCCAAATGCGGATGTTTTTGGCGAAGCGCGACAAGCGTCAGGACTTCTTCTACGAGAGCTTCTTCCTCGCTGCGCGTAATCGATACGAGAATCCCATTCATGGTGGCAATCCCGCTGTTGTATGGCATGCCGAATTGGCACGGTACTTCGAATCGGTGCCAGACGAGAGCGAGCGCAAGGCTTTCGAGTTGGTGTACCAGCATGCTCATGCGGGCTGCAACGAGCGCGTGGTGGCGTTGCTTACGAGCTTTGGCTTCCTTGAGCGCCGCGTAAAGCAGGGAGGTATACAGGGCCTTCTGGAAGACTATGCGTTGGCGGAGCTTCCGCAGTCGGGTGTTGCGTCCGATGATCGCGAGCAACTTGCATTGGTGCGTGAGGCCCTCGAGATGGCGGCACCCATCGTGGAGAAGAGCCCCTCGCAGCTGGCCGGCCAACTCTTTGGCCGTCTGATGGGCTTCGACCTGCCGCTTGCTCAGAACCTGCTCGCCGATGCTGACCGCGTGCTGGCTGAACGCAGGGAGCCATGGCTGAAACCGCTGTGCGTTCATTTACCCCAGCCGGGTAGCCGCATCATGCGCTATTACAACACCATCGCTGACCACGGCGCCTGCATGTACCGAGACGGCCGACGCATGGTCGTGTACTCAACCGATGATAAGGCGGCGAAGATCGTCGAGATCGAGTCGGGGCGCGTGCTCAGAAGCTTTGCCCTGCGTAACGACCCCTGTAGGATCTGTCTCTGCGAAGATGAAGGCGTGCTCGCAGTGCGCGAGATGCGCAAACTGTATTTCCTGAATCTTGCGACAGGGCAAACCTACGATGCCGAAGGGGTCTTTGGCATGTACGGGACCCAGTTTGCAGCCCATGATGGCATGATCGTGTGCGCGGGAAACGAACCCGGCGCTTCCGAGTGCACCGCCTACGTATCTGATGTAATGACCGGTGCTCTCTTACATAGTTGGACGTATTCAACGGGACGTCCCGAAAAGGGCTTCCTCAACACGTTCTCGGTCGCATTCGACTCCGATACGGGCTTGATGGTAATGTCGACCGAAGACATTGGATTTGTCGCTTACGATCCGCATGATGACTTCCAGCAGGTGCGCCAGTTCCGCAATACCGCATGCGAATCGGCTGATGGCCGGTTCAAATCGTCCCAATGCTCCTTTTTCGACGGTACGCCCTTCTTGGTTACAAGGACGACGTACGATGGCCTTACCATCTATGACAAGACGACGGGCGAGGCACTTGCGCAGAGAAAGCTCTATAACGCAAGCGGTGTCCGCATCACGGTGTCGCCCGACTGCCTGTTGCTGGCGTTTTCCTCATTCAGCAGCATCGAGATCGTGTCTCTTCAGACATTCGAAACCGTATCGCGCTTCGATACGGGCAACTCGAAGAACCAGATTCAGTGCCTGTCGTTTTCGCGCGATGGGGATAGCCTGCTCGTGGGGCGGGCCGATGGGGTTATCCAAGTGTGGGATTTCAATGCTTGGATAATGATCGACGAGTACGGCGAGGCGAAAGACAGGGTATCGGAGCTGCATCTGAACGCGCCTGACAACAAGATGGTGGCGCTTCATC
>JAFUBE010000530.1 GCA_017460365.1 Eggerthellaceae bacterium | reverse complement strand
GTCGAGCTCGCCGGTGAGCACCCGCTCGATGCGCTCGACGATCTCGGAGTCGGGCATGAGGCCGTCAGCTACATCGATGAACGTATCGCCCCGCACTACCGATACGGTGGGAAGCGATGCCACGCAGAACTTGATGCGCAGCGACTTTTCAGCGCCCGTGTCGATCCGCACGCACTTAACGCGGCCTTCGAGCTTTTGCGCCACGCGCGCAAACACCGGCTCCATCTGCTTGCACGGGCCGCACCAATCCGCATGGAAATCGATTACAACGGGAAGTTCGCTATGCATGACTTCGCGCTCGAAGCTCTCCTCGGTAACGTCGACGATCACGGCCACTCCCCTTTCGACTCGTGCAGTTGCCTGTCAAGGCATGGTAGCATGGTTCGCACGGCAACCACGAGAAGAAGGAGCTTCCATGGATTCCAACAAGCGTCCCGACGACATGCAGCGCATCACGACCCCGCAGCTTGCCCAGGCTTTCATCGACGAGCAGGTGGAAGCAATCCGCGAACAGATCGGCGACGGCAAAGTGCTGCTCGCCCTTTCGGGCGGAGTGGATTCCAGCGTGGTAGCCGCGCTTCTCATAAAGGCCATCGGCAAGCAGCTCGTGTGCGTGCACGTGAACCACGGGCTCATGCGCAAGGGCGAATCCGAGCAGGTCATCGACGTGTTCGAGAACCAGATGGACGCCAACCTGGTGTACGTCGACGCGGCCGACCGCTTCCTCGACCTTTTGGAAGGCGTGGCCGACCCCGAGGCGAAACGCCACGTCATCGGCGAGGAATTCATCAAAGTGTTCGCCGAGGAAGCCGCCAAGCTCGACGGCATCAAGTTCCTCGGCCAGGGAACCATCTATCCCGACATCCTGGAATCCGAAGCGGGCGTGAAAGCTCACCACAACGTGGGCGGCCTTCCCGAAGACCTCGACTTCGAGCTCGTAGAGCCTGTGAAACTGCTGTTCAAAGACGAAGTGCGCGTCGTCGGCGACGAGCTGGGGCTGCCCGCCGACATGGTATACCGCCAGCCCTTCCCCGGACCCGGTCTTGGCGTGCGCTGCCTCGGCGCCATCACGCGAGACCGCTTGAACGCGCTGCGCGAGGCTGACGCCATCGTGCGCGCGGAAATCGAAGCGGCGGGGCTCGACATCTGGCAATACTTCTGCGTCGTCCCCGACATGCGCGCCACCGGCGTGCGCGACGGCTCGCGCGCATTCGAGTGGCCGTGCATCATCCGCTGCATCAACACGGTCGACGTCATGACAGCCGAAGTCCCCGAGCTCGATTGGCCGTTGCTCAAGAAGATGACCGACCGCATCCTGGGCGAAGTGCCCGGCATCTGCCGCGTGTGCTACGACCTGTCCCCCAAGCCCATCGGCACGGTGGAATGGGAGTAGCGAAAGCGCACATTTCCCAGTTAAGCATGCTAAACCCCTCTGCCGAATTGCGTTCGGTAGAGGGGTTTCCTTGGTCTTAGTTAGCCCCTCCGGACGGTTTGAGCGCTTCGATCTCCACGCCGCATCCCTGGCGTATCAGGACGCTACCGGCATGACCTTCTGCAGCGTCACCCCGTCGGGCGCGATGCGGAAGTTCGCCTGACACACCGCGGCGCCGCGCTCCACGCTCGCGTCCATGGTGGCCTTGACCTCTTCGTAGTCGGTGGAGCGCTTCACCACCTCGAAGCCCGGGTTGTCGTAGATGCAGCAAGCGAGCAGCACCGCCCGCTGGTGGTTCTCCAGGCTCCTGGCAAGCTCGCCCACATGGCGCTGCATGCGGCCAGTGGAGGAAAAGGGCGTCGACTTCCTGGTCTTCACCCACGCGGGGAGCTCCACCTGCAGGTGCTGCAGGGGCGTCTTCACCTCAAGGAACGCGTTGCCCACCAGAAAGTCGAGCTTGCTCTGGCCCAGGAAGACCTCGCGGCGCACGATGACGCCCTCGCGCAAGGGCTCGGCGAACTCTAACACCGGCAGCACTTCGCACCCGCTCACATGACCACCGTCCAGAGCACCAGGTCCTCGTCGCCGTCCTTGAAGATGGCGTGGCTCGACCCCCTGGGGCAGACGTGGCACGTGCCGGGCGCGAGCTTCTCGCACTCGCCGTCGCAGATGGCGTGGCCGTGACCGCTTACCACGAAGTTCACATCGCTGCCGCTCTTCTGGGCGTGCTCGCCGATGGATGAGCCCGGCAGGATCCGGCACTCCACGAACCGCCCGACCGCGTTGACAACCATGCGCGCCGCGATGGCGCCCTCGCCGCCTTCCATGCCCTCGATTGTGGCCTCGCCGAGCGATGGGAAATCGATCAGCATCTTGGCATCACTCCTCGGTACGAGTTTTCTCTTGAATTAGTATCGAACGATTTGGGCTCGCCGACGCCTTTGTGCGCTATCATGGCACAGAATCGGTCATATGTCCCATTCTTGTGAGAAGGAAGCCATGAGGCGGAAGGACACCACCCAGGACGACCTGCGCGGCCACGTTGCAGAGGCCCTGCTGCGCCTGCTCGAGGACCGTGAGCTCTCGCAGGTCGCGGTGAAGGAGCTCGCCGCCAGGGCGGGCGTGTCGCGCTCCACGTTCTACCGCCTCTTCGATGGCAAGGACCAGGTCGTATCCTGGTGGTACGGCACGCTGATGGACGGCTACGTGCGGCTGTTCGCCGAGCGCGAGGACTGCGGGCGCGAGGGATACCTGCGCGCCATCTTCGACTGCTTCGCCGCTCACAGGGACGCCCTGCTGCTCCTCCACTCACGCGGCTGCACCCACCTCATGCTCGGCGTCTTCCGCGACCGCCT
>JAFUBE010000529.1 GCA_017460365.1 Eggerthellaceae bacterium | reverse complement strand
CAGATCTGATTGTTGATATTTTCGCAGGTGGAGGACCGCATTCGTTCGTGAGAGTATGCAGTAAAGCGCGGGTTCTGTGAATCCGACCGCTAAACCGCATCGCCATCTCGCCTTTCAGAAGCCGAGCGCAAAGCCGCCAAGATCACGAGGCGCCATGCGCAGGTGCGGCGTCATACGCAGAGGTAAGCCGCAAGCTGGTCGATCTGCCCTTCGGTCATGCCGGCGGTTTTCAGGTAGTTCCGGGCGCCGGCGGAAAGGTCGGCGCTTGCGAGGTCGGCGCCTTTCTCCGCCCCGACGACATGGCAAAGCATGCTGTCCAGCCTCTGCTCCTTGATGACATTGAACCTCTTCGCATCGTTGGTTGCATTGATCCGGTAGTAGTTGTCGTAGGTGATCATGTAGTCGTCGACGATCTGCTGGTAGCTCGCCCCGGCGAGCGCCTCGAGCAGCATGCAGGCGAACCCGGTGCGGTCCTTGCCCGCAGTGCAGTGAATGTAGACGGGGCCGTCGTGCTGCATGAGCTCGACCAGGCCGGCTGCCAGCTTCCGGCCGTACCCCTCGGATAGGTAGGCGTCACTCAGGTCGATCGCGACCACGTTGCCCGCGCTGCGGAGGCCCTCGAAATGCGAGACGTCGACGCCCGCTTCGGCGTCCTCCTTGAGGAAGCCCTCTATCTCGCCGTTGTTGTCGGCTAAGTCGAAATCAACCTGCACGCCCGCACCGGCGATGAGGGCGTTCGCGTAGGCGGCCCGGTTGTGCTTGTTGTTCACCGGCGATGCCCCGCGGTAGAACTTGCCGGGCTTGAGGTTGCCGCCTGCAAGCTCCCTGAAGTTCGCGAAGGCGACGTCGCTTTGGTAATCGGCGCGCTCGTCCGTGTAGGATAGGTCGAGTGCTCTTTGGATGTCTGCAAACGCGCCTGACTCGGCGAGCGTGACGGTCGCGGTATCGCCGTCCGACAGCCTGGCCGTCACCCAGAGGTCGTCTCCGTAGGACACGCCCGCCTCGATGTGGGGAAGGCTCGAGAAGCCGGCGAGCAGGGCTTCGCCCGGTTCGACGAACGTGCCGCTGTAGTAGGGGAGGCCCTTGAGCGAATAGCCGTTCGAGAAGGCGACGTCCACGCTATCGCCGAACGCGAACCCGAGTGCGTTGAAATCCGCAACCGAGACCTCGATGAAGACGCCGTCGGACTTGGGGCTGTGCGACACCGGGCAGTCTGCGAGAATGGGGGTCGCATCGGCTGTGGAGGAGGTTGCCGCAGATGATGGGGCGGGCGCGGCCGACCCGGTGGCGGAGCTTCCCGACGGGTGGGCCGATGATGCTGCAGGTGCTGCAGTGCTGTCCGCGCAACCTGCCAATAGGGCGCAAACGCATAAAGTTAAAACAATGCGGAGGAGCTTCTTTGCGGACATGGCGTTCACCTCTTAGCCAATCGAATCGTCTCAAGGGGGATTATAAGGTACCATTGCCCGCGATGGCTTACGGGGATGGCAGACTCGACTGAGCGCGGTGCCAGATTGTTGGCGGAGGCGGTCCGAATACGCGCACCGTCCCCCCGTATCATACGTACCCGTGGATGATCTTCTGCAAGCGAATGGCCTAGCCGATGATTGTTTCGTCGAGCAGGAACGGGATGATGCCGACATAGGTTATGCCGTTCTCGTCGACGTGCGGTAGCGCGCTGCCCCCGGTTACTACAACCTTGCGGAAGAAATCGCCGCTCTTGAGCAGCGGAGCGATCTCCTGCTCGCGTTTGTCGTGGTCGGCCACGCTCATGGCGGATTGGATATAGAGCTTGTCCGCCCCGCGGTTTACCACGAAGTCAATCTCGTGCATGGAGTCGACCTTTTTGCCGCCGCGGGTTTGCGCAAAACGCACGGCGCCCGCATCGACCGAATAACCGCGCGCCGCAAGTTCGTTGTAGATCGCGTTCTCCATCAGGTGAGTTTCCTCGATTTGGCGGAAGTTCAGACGGGCGTTGCGCAACCCCAAGTCGGTAGCGTAATACTTCATGGGATAGTTGAAGTACCGCTTTCCCTTCACGTCCCATCGCTGCGCTTTGGAAAAGAGGAACGCGTCCTCGAGCGCATCGAGGTACTTCTTGATGGTCGCGTCGGTCGTCCCCGCGCGGGCCTCGCTGTTCAGGGGGTTCGAGAGCTTGGTCGGATTCGTGAGCGAGCCGACCGAGGATGCGAGCGCGTTCATCAGCATGTCAAGAACGTATTCGTTCTCGATGCCGTACCTTTCAACGACATCGACCTTGTACACCTTTTCGAACAGGCCAGACAGGTAGACCTCCCGTTCTGCGCGGTCCGGTTCGAGGGTCGAGACGGGCATGCCGCCGTAGACAAGGTACTCGTTCCAGTCGTCTGACTTCTCGCCGCCTTTGAAGCGGTGGAATTCGCCGAAGGTGAGGGGAGCCATGCGTATCTCGGTCCCCCGATCGCGGAAGTTCGTCACGATGTCGCTCGACAGCATCCTCGAATTGCTGCCCGTCACGTACACGTCGAGGTTTTCCCTCGAGACCAGGTCGTTCAACACGTCGTAGAACGTCGTGTACGCAAGCTCGCGGTCTTCGGGAGCGATGGCGGACAGGACGGCCCTGTCGCGCAGCACCTTGTAGGAAAGCTGTATCTCGTCGATGAACACATAGTATCGACCTGAATCGGAAATCCGCGAGAGGACGTGTTCGAAAAGCTTGTTCGGATTGCGCAGGGCATCGTGTTCCCTGCGGTCGAGCGCGACCTCGATGATATGGGAGCTATCCACCCCCTCTTCGAGGAGCCTCGCCTTGAACAGGTTGGAGAGCAAAAACGACTTGCCGCAACGGCGGATTCCCGTGATGATCTTCACGCGGCCGTTCCAGCGGTGCTTCCAGAGCCGTTCGAGGTACATGCTTCGGTCGATAACGCTCATAGGATTCCTTCGCCTGCACTATGTTTACCAGAACTTTTCCGACTTGGCGAGCAAGTTCTGGCTATATTGTAGCGAGGAGCCCAATTATGGCAAGAACTTTCCCGACTTGGCGAGTAAGTTCCTGATGACAAACTGCTCGTAGACGTTTTCAGCTCGTTTCCGAGGGGGAAGCTTGCCTGTAGAAGGCGCGTTTCAGCCGGCGCGGTTTTGGCGGGCGGGTGCTCTTTGCTCGAAGCAGGCTACCGTATCGGCTGGAAAGAATCGTATATAATTCTGCGCGACCATCGAGCGTGCCAACCGCGCATGTGAAAGCCGTCTTGTGCCATCATCGCGACAGAGCAAGCACGATGCTTCGAATGCCAAGTCGGCTTGGCTTAAGGAGACAACGAGCAATGTTCTACACCATACGCAGGCTGCTCGAGAGCAAGGATGTGCCCCTGCGCAACACGGCCTACGCCAACTGCACGGACGAGCTGCTGGACTTTCGCATCGCCTCGGGCGACTTCTACGAGCTGCCGGACTTG
>JAFUBE010000528.1 GCA_017460365.1 Eggerthellaceae bacterium | reverse complement strand
CGCTGCATCGACGCCTTCGCTGAGTGCAACGAAAAGGTCACGATAATCGAATCGGATTTCGAGTCGACGATAGAGGCGGTTCTCGACGCCGTTCACCCCCGTTGGAGCAGTCTGCAATCGGCTTAATGCTCTGCAAGCGTGCGCCTGGTGCCAAACCGTGGCAAACGATGCCAAGAGAAGCTAAGTGGTGCTACTCAGTGGGTCACTCCCACTCAACTGTCACAAGGCAAGTTTCCACACGCTAACAGTTTGTCTTTTCGTGCTTTCCTGTGTCGCCACGTGCATGCACGTGGCGTTTCGTTATTGGGGAGTATTTTTGTCGGACAGCTTCGGGGGTGTACTCACCTGTACTCACCACTGAGTACACTTTCTGTACTCAGCACATGGGGAGTAGTCACAACCGCAGGTCAGTGATGGGGAGTATTACTCACTTTTTCGAGGTTAGTACACTTTGAAACGCTTGCGCAGTTAAAACGGGTCGAGCGCCATTGACCGCTCGGTCTCGTGAAGCTAACGCTTCCTCTTCGGCTTCGGCAACTCCGCGAGCATGGAGGCTACCGCTTCGGCGATACAGGCCGGGTCCTCGCTGTCGACGAGGAGCATGGGCTTGGCGCCCTCGTAGGGGACCTGCTCCTCGGGGAACGCGACCCTGGCGGCCGGTGTGTCCTTCAGCAGGAACCGATCGTCGTAGACGCCGCCGAACAGGACGCCGTCGCGGTAAAGCAGGTATTCGCCCATCATCTTCTTGTGAGTGACCGCCGGGATGTCCTGAAGCAGGTCTAGTACAAATTCCAAGTAATCGGCGCTGCTAGCCATGGCAAACCTCCTCCTTTGCAGCTAGCCCCAAAGCGCCCTGCACGAGATTGCATACAGGGGCACGTTGCGCATCCAATCCTGCTCGCGGTAGCCGGAAAGGCTGAACCGCACGGCTTTCACCCCTGGGTGCACGTCCTTGAACGCGCGTAGGCTTTTGGCGCGCAGGTTCTCCTCGGCCTTTACCTCCATGGCGTACACGTCGCCACCGTCCTGGACCAGGAAGTCGATCTCGCCCGTCGAGTTCTCGGCCGACCAGTAGTAGGGCGAAAGGCCGCATTCCGAAACGAGCTGCTGGCAGACGAACTGTTCGGTGAGCGCCCCCTTGAACTCCGTGAATACCTTGTTGCCATCGATGACGTCCCGCGGCTCAAGGCCGCTCATGGCGCCGAGAAGCCCCACGTCCACCATGAAAACCTTGAACGCATTCGCGCCACAGTAGGCCTTGAGAGGTACATGAGGCTTGCTCACGCGGAGCACCTTGTGAATCAGGCCGGCCTGCTGGAGCCACGCGAGGCTCTCCTCGAAGTCAGACGCGCGGGCGCCTTTGCGCACCTGCCCGAAGATGAACTTCTTGTTCTCCTGCGACAGGTGTCCCGGGATCGACTGCCAGACGAGCATGGTGCGCGCGAGCAGGCGGGGCGGTATGTGCTTCGCGAAATCGCTCACGTATCCGTTCAGGATCTCTTGTTGGATTGCCCGTGCGGCGCGCACGTCCTGCTCGGCGGCGTAGGCGTTCACCGCCTCGGGCATGCCTCCCACGACGTAGTATTGCTTGAGGAGCTCGGCGAGCTTGCCCGAGAAGGCGTTCATCATCTCCGCGTCGCCCGATTCTATGAGCTTTCCGAACCTCTCGTTTCCCGTCGCGTCGAGGAACTCGGTGAAGGTCAGCGGGTAGAGGTCGAGCGTGTTGACCTTGCCGACGGGGTAGCCGGTTCCCTCGGTTGCCGAAATCCCCAGAAGCGACCCAGCCGCTGCCACGGCGTACTCGGGCGCGTTCTCGCAGAAGTACTTGAGGGACGTGATGGCCTTCGGGCAGGCCTGCACCTCGTCGAGGACGATGAGCGTCTTCCCCGGCTGGATGTCCATGTCGAGCTCGAGCGAAAGCGAGG
Source organism: Eggerthellaceae bacterium (assembly GCA_017460365.1). Taxonomy (GTDB): domain Bacteria; phylum Actinomycetota; class Coriobacteriia; order Coriobacteriales; family Eggerthellaceae; genus UBA9715. The sequence goes on along the minus strand of JAFUBE010000528.1, from coordinate 599 downwards.
CGATGATCCTCGCGATGTCGAATCCGGAGTCGAAGTAGCTGCGAGCGAGCGAGTCGTTGTCGAGGCTTACGTATGCTACGTTCTCGAAGTGGAGCCTTCCAAACTCCTTGAGCAGCCAGGTCTTTCCAACCTGCCTGGCGCCGTTCAGGATGAGCGGCTTGCGCCGCGCGCTCTCCTTCCAGGCGACGAGCTTGTCCATGAGGGTTCTTTTCATGCGGCCTCCCTCCATAAAGAATACGTCCTCATTATAGCTTGTAATCGCAATAATTAGGACGTAATAATGTGTATAAACACTATTATCAGGATGTATTTACTCCCATTCAATCGTTCCCACTTTTCCGAATCGTGCTTCCTCGTCCATCTCGTATCGGCTCGTATCGCCATGTCCGGCAAAACCCCGCTTATCATCGCCTTCGCGTGGTAGCCAGTTGGTAGCCAGAAAGTGGCTACCAGGGTGGTAGCCAGTGGTGGGAAGCAAATGTCTTATGTTTGGGGAGTAAACGCTCTGACCTGCGGAAACGTCTGGTAGCCAATTCCAGAAAAACGCGAAGTGGCTACCACCTCTGGAATCGCCCCTTCGAGGCCCTTTCACCGGGAAT
>JAFUBE010000527.1 GCA_017460365.1 Eggerthellaceae bacterium | reverse complement strand
GCAGCCGCGCCATAGTTCCGCAGCATAGCCTCTAAGATTTCTTCGCTCGCCCCAGGTCAGGGGCTTTTTCCATGTCAAATTTCAAGAATGTTAACGCTCGCGGATTCTGGCGTATCGTGGTGTAATACCAGGTTGAGCGAGGAGGGAACATGCACCTGAAGCAGACGCGCCAGAAGAGCGGCAAGACCAACCTGTCGGTAGTGGAGAGCTGGTGGGACCCCAAGACGAAGCGCTCGCGCCAGCGCACCGTGGAGAACCTGGGCTACCTGGAGGACCTGGCCGCCGAGCACGCCGACCCCATCGCCTGGGGGAAGGAGCGGGCGGCGGAGCTGACCGAGGCGAAGAGGGCCTCCGAGCAGGCGGCGCCCATCGAGGTGCACCCCGCCCAGAAGATCGACAAGCGGGCCGACAACAGGAAGAACATCGGGTGCGCGGTGGCGCTCTCGCAGTACGCCGCGCTCGGGATCGAGCGGGCGCTGCGCAACCACATGCGGGGCTCCGGCGCCGAATACGACCTGAACGCCGTGTGCAGGCTGCTCGTCTGCGAGCGCATCGTCGAGCCGGGCTCGAAGCTGGCCGCGTGGAGCAACAAGGGGCGCTACTTCTTCAGGACCGGGTTCACCGACGACGACGTCTACCGCGCGCTCGACGAGCTCGCCGCGGCCAAGGGGGCGGTCGCGTCGGCGATGAACCGCTCGGTAGCCGCGGCCGGCGTCCGCGACATGTCGTGCGTGTGCTACGACGTCACCAACTACTACTTCGAGGCGGACGGCGAGGACGAGCTTCGGAGGAAGGGCGTAAGCAAGGAGCACCGCCCCGGCCCCATCGTGCAGATGGGGCTGCTGCAGGACGCCGACGGCATCCCGATCGCCTACCGCAAGTTCCCCGGCAACGCGGCCGACTGCACGACGATGATCCCGGTGCTGGCCGACCTCAAGCGCGACCACGGGCTGGAGCGCGTGGTGGCCGTGGCCGACAAGGGGCTTAACTGCTCGGACAACATAGCGGCCGCGGCCGCCTCGGGCGACGGGTTCGTCTTCTCGCAGTCGGTGCGCGGGACCAAGTCGGACAGGGGGCTGAAGGCCTGGGTCACCTCGGAGGAGGGCTACGCCTGCAGGACCGAGGGCGGCGCGAGGTTCAAGTCCAAGTCGAAGCAGGGATACGAGACGGTCCACCTCAAGGCGTCCGACACGGCGAGCGGGAAGGCCCAGGACGTGCGGGTCGACGTGAAGTACGTGGCCTTCTGGTCGGAGAAGTACGAGCGGCGGGCGCGCCGCGAGAGGGAGAAGGCGATCGAGAAGGCCAAAAGGCTCGTCGCCGACCCCGGCTCCTACACCAAGGCCACCAGCCACGGCGCCGCGCAGTACGTCAAGAACCTCGCGTTCGACGGGGATACCGGCGAGGTCGTCGCCGGCCGCAAGCTCGAGCTCGACCTCGAGGCCATCGCCGAGGCCGAGAGGTACGACGGCTACTACCTGATCGTGACCAGCGAGACCGGCTGGGACGACGGCCGGTGATAGACGCCTACCGCGAGCTCTGGAGGATCGAGGAGTCGTTCGAGGTCACGAAGTCGGAGCTGCGGACCCGGCCCGTCTTCGTCTGGACGCCGGAGCGCATCGAGGCCCACTTCCTCGTCTGCTACATCGCGCTCGTCATCCTGCGGCTGCTGCAGCTCGCCACGGGCCTGCCCTGCGGGCGCATACGCGGTGAGATCGCCGCGATGTCGGGCACCAACATGGACGCGAACTGGTGGGTGTTCGACCACCGCACCGACGAGTCGGACATCCTCGTCGAGGCGGTCGGGCTCGAGGAGCTCAAGCTGAAGAACCTGACCACGGGCAAGGCGATGGAGATCCTGGCCAAGGCGGCCAGGGGCGCGATACCACATGCGAAATAATCACGGAAATAAAGGCCTATCCGCAGGTCAAAGTCATAATTCCCAGAAATCTGCTGCGGAAGTCAGGCTCAGAAGCTGTGCGAGCCTCCTCCGCCGCCTCCTCCTCCACCGCCACCGCCACCTCCGCCGCTGCCGCCGGAATCGCGGCTCGTCTTGGAGATGAGCGTGGAGCTCATGTTCGCAAGCTCGACGTTCGACGCCTGGTCGAGGTAGCGCTCGATGTTGTCGTCGTTGTCGATGTCGCTCACCTTGTTGCGGCTGCCGCGCACGAACAGGAACAGGATGATGGCGGCGGCGGCCAGGGCGATGAACGCGTTGTTCACATACCGCATCGGGGCGAACACGATCTCGCCGTGCAGCGTGGAGTAGATCTCGTCCAAGCCCTCGACCGCGCATTTCGCGTAATCGCCGTTTGTGGCGTAGCGGTAGATGTTGTCGGTGATCTCGGTCCCGCGCGAGTCGTTGACGTAACGGTACGCCTCCCCCTCGCTGTACACGCTGATCTTTCGTGCCTTCATGTCGAAGAACAGGATGGTCCCGCTGTTGTTCGACCCGATGGTCTTGGCGTAGTACGACTTTGCCGTGGGCATGCCCGACCCGCTTCCGCTCGCGACCGCGACGTGGGCGATGTCGCCGAAACGTTCCATAGCGGCCATGATCTGGCTTTCTTCGGCGTCGGTGAAGATGTCGGCGTCATCGACCAGATACGATTTGAACGTGGTGCCAGAAGCCGACCGGGAACTCGCCGAGCCGGCCTCCTCAACCGATTCGGCGGAACCCGAAGGCTTTGCCGCGCTATCCGATTCCGACGATTGAGCCGAAGCCGAAGAGCTACCCCAGCCCGAAGTCACCGCGAGGGCGTTCGGCGCCGAAAAGCAGATTTGGACCACGACAAGCAGCGCAACCGATGCTGCTGCGATCACCCTCGCAAGACGACGTCCGCTAGATGTCCTGCGCTGCATTGTGCCCTCCCTCCCTCGTGAAGTGCGGGCGCTCGCGCTCGCACGAGGCGTTGAAGACCTTGATGATGCCGTAAAAGCCGACGAGCGCCGCTGCGAACGACACCGCCATCATGGCGTACATCGCCTCATCGGGAACCGACAGGTACTCGTCGGCGAAACCGAGCGCGATCATAAGCGCCGACACCACGAACAGGAGATGCGAGAACCTGATGTCGATGCCCGGAGCCCGGGATTTCAGCCTTATGATGGCGATGTACGTGACGACGGTGAGCGCCGTGAGCACCACCCGGACCGCCAGCCCCGAGACAGCCGACGGCCCGAACGCGCAGAACACGATGAACGAGACGAAGAAGATGGAGCCGATGCCGATAATCGCCCCCTTCTTGGAGTTCACGGCGAAGTACTCGCTCCGCTGGCGCTGCTTGTCGTACTCGCCCTTCTGCAAGTACAGCGCTATGAAGGAGAGCGCGCCCATGACGAGCAGGATGTCGTTGTGCGGCAGCGTGGGGACGAACGGCACGAACGAAAGGACCGCCCAGATCGCCGCAGCCACAGCGAGAAGCGCCATCAGGTACTTCGGGATGTCGATCGGGATCTCCGCGTATATGCTCTCGTTTCCTTCCGTACCCGGGAGCACGGTGTAGCAGACCTTGTCCTGATTGCGATATGTGAGGAAGTAGAGGGGCGCGAGCACGATGTCCTTGCCGACAAGCGCCACGCGCTGAGATGCGGTATCGCGCTTGTCTTGCGTGGAATCGGGCGCGTAACGCGCGGCGGCGCAGTCGTTTTCGTACTCGAGCACCCGCTCGGTCACGGCGGGCAGGTACGCCGAATCGTCGGCGTCGGGCAGCTCGACGTAGTACGTCGACAGGTAGCTCTCGTTGAACGGGGCCTCCTGGGCGCTGTCGTAGGGAAACACGGTGGAGCCGATGTAGTCGTCGAGCTGGACCGACGCGTCGATGGGCACCGCGCAGTCGGATGACACCGCCCCCGTGAGATGATAGCGGTAGTCGTAGTTGGAATCGTGCTTCTTGAACTCCAGGTCGATATCGCCGTCATGATGCATTCTATATATGCTATAGGGCACGTATATCCCGCGGATCTCGTCGACGCGGCGGGCGTCTTTCAGCTCTTTGGGAACGAACGGCATGCCCTTCAGCGAATCGAAGTAAATCTGCTTGCACGACTCCTTCGAGCGCGTGAACGGCACGATGCGGTCGGGGCGCTGCGCCGAGATGCGCGATGCGATGATGTTCTCGCCGCCGCAGTACGAGCAGAAGCCGATGGCGGACGTGTCGTAGGTTCCCACCAGCTCGGCCCCGCAGTTCGAGCAGACGTAGGACGTGTAGCTCACGGCGCCGCCTTGGGGTTGCTGGCTGCCGTCGTCTTCCGTTTGAGCGTGCTCCTCCGCACGCGCCCCGCTCGCCGACGCGAGATCAGCCTCGTCGGGCGCGAAGGCCGAATCGCAGAACCGGCACTCCAGCATGCCCGTCTCCGCATTGAACACGAGCGTCGCCTCGCAGTTGGGACATTTCATGGCTGTCACTCCTCTCGCGCGTCGCTAACACGTGACGCAAACCTTGCCTCGGCATCGCCCGTCCTGAGAGGAGCTGCTGGGGCGCTCCGGCCGAACATGCAAGCGGAATCGCGGGCATGGCTGAAGCACGGGGCCTATTAGGCTACTTCGCCTTCGAAAGCAGCATGACCAAGTCGGTTGCAACGTAGTCGCTCAAGTCGATGACGATGTCGTCGCCGAGCTTCTTCACCGTCACCTTTTCCGAGCCGGCGGTGATGACGGCGTTGCCCTTGTTCGTGATCTTCCACGTCGCGTCTTCGCCCATGAGGTTCACGGTTCCGTCCTTCTTGAACTTCACGCTCGTTGAAGCCATCGAGCTCGGCATGAACGACCCGATCGCCTCGGCATCGCCGTACATCGACACGCCCTGCATGGCCACGCCGGTGAGGTTCCACGTGGTCCCGTTCAGCACGTCGGCCGACGAGATCTCTTCGGCGTTGTCCATCGAAATCTCGCGCATCCACTTCACGGTGCCGTCCTTGGTGAAGATCATGGAGCCTTCCATGCCGTCGGCCTTCATCGTGAACGAAATCGCCTCGTCTTTGTACGACACGGTGAAGTTGTCCTGGAGCATGTTGTTGCTATCGCCCGTCAGCGAATTGAGGGTTATCGCGTCGTCTCCCGCCTGCTCCCAGTTAAACGTCACCTTCTCCTTGTCGACGTCGAGCGAGCCCGTGCCGTCTTTCGCGATCGACAACGCCCCCTCGAAGCCGAGGACGTTGCTGACATCGCCGCATATCGAGACGCCTTGCGCCTCCATTCCGGCAAGCTTCCAGTCGCCGACGAACTTGTCGGCAGATCCAGCCGGCGCGCTCGCCTGCTGGGACGCACTCGCCGATGCGCTCGCAGAAGACGCCGAGCTTGCAGCCGGTTGCGAGCCCGGCTTCGCCACGAATACCACGATGAGGATGATGGCTATGACCGCGGCAACGGCGATGACAATCGGGACCACGGGAACCTTGCCCTTGGGCTTGCCGGCGCCTGGCTGCCCGCCTTGCGCGTAGTGCGCTTGCTGCTGGGGCGCTTGCTGGCCATATGCCGGCTGCCCGTGAGGTTGCTGGGACGCCTGCGCATAAGGAGACTGCTGCGCATAGGGGGATTGCTGTTGGCCCTGCGCGGGTTGCTGTTGCGGCTGGGGTTGTTGAGCCTGCTGCGCCTGATAGTAGGGGCTGCTCGGGGGCAACGGCTGCGACTCGGACTGAGCGGCAGCCGAATTGACAGGCGCTTTCGAAGGTCCGGTCTCCTGCCCGCCGGTCGGCGCCGCAACAGGCGTGCCGCAGGACTCGCAGAACTTCGTGCCTTCCGTCAGTTTCGCACCGCAATTAACGCAGAACATACGCTCACCGCCTTCGCTTTCCGCGCGACCTGGCGCCGATCTGCCGCAGCCAGCTTGCGCACATCCGATATGACCCAAGCAACTGCCTTTGCCCTTGCAGCAAAACCATTATACCAATCCTGGCACGTTCTATGCCATCCAATCCGACAACTAGTATGGTGCTGGCCGAGCGAGTCGCATGACGTTCCTGCGACTCATCGCGCAGGGTGCGAACCTGAAAGCGGCGCGGTTGCGCGCGATGAGTCACAGGAACGTCATGCGACTCGCGCCATAGTTCCGCAGCATAGCCTCTAAGATTTCTTCGCTCGCCCCAGGTCAGGGGCTTTTTCCATGTCAAATTTCAAGAATGTTAACGCTCGCGGATTCTGGCGTATCGTGGTGTAATACCAGGTT
>JAFUBE010000526.1 GCA_017460365.1 Eggerthellaceae bacterium | reverse complement strand
CGGGTTCTTCCGTAGCCGCGCAGCGGCGTCACTGTTTTCCGTATCCGCGCCAGCGGCGTCAGTCTTTTCCATAGCCGCGCCAGCAGCGTCGCTGTTTTCCGCGGGCACGCCAGCGGCGTTAGGCTTTCGCGGCGCGAGGCCGGCACGCCAAACCGCGTGGGCGTGACAGATCGTGTCTGACGGGAAATGTCACACCGCCTAAACCGCGAACCCGTCGAGCTTAAGGCGCTGGCGGGCGGAAGCGACCTTCTTGCGCAAGGTGGCGTCGTCTTCTCCGTAGCCCCGATTGCGCGGATCGCAGCCTGCATCGACCCAGGCCACGCCGCCGATGCCGCCAATTGGAACCGCATCTCCGCACGTCAGGCGCACGAGCGCGCCGACGTAGCGCACGAAGCCCGTGAGAGCGGGGCGGCGGCCTCCCATGTCGGCGCCTTCCACTTCGGTGTAGCTGCATGCGCCCACGCAAAACGGATCGTACTCGACGATATCGCAGATACGCTCGGACAACTCGATCGGATCGGCGTCTGCCCACACCGGCTCGACGCCGGTCATGAGGTCGAGCCCCGCCGCTCGCACGTAGCGCATCGTTCGCCGCCGGTCGATCGGGCGAACATCGGTGATCTCGCCTTCGCCGAGCCGAAGCGCGTGGTAGGCCACCGACGCACCGGCTTCCCGAAGCGCTTTGGCCTGTTCGAACGTGAGGTCACCCGTATTCGCCATGATGACCGCGCCATCGGAAACGCTTGCGCGGACGGCCCGCACCATATCGAGGTACCGGTCGAAATCGAGTCCGGCCGTCGCCATGAGCGAGATGAGGTCGGCGCCCGCGTCGTCGAACAACTTCGCGTAATGCACGATGCGCCCGATGGGTACTTCCACCTGCGAGGGGTCGTATTCGGCAGGATTGGTGTTGACGGCCGCGAACGAGCAGAACCGGCAGTTCTCGGGGCACGCCGTGGAATCGACGCCGATTTGCGCGTACACGAACCCCCGCCCGCCGCACGCCCGTATGCCGATTTCGCGCGCCCGCGCGCACACGTACGCCGCCTCGACCGAATACGGGTCGAAGCGAAGCAGGTGCACGATATCGCTGCGCGATGGCGTCACTCCCGCCACGGCGCCATCGGCAATCCGCATCACACGTTCGTCGAGCATGTTCGCCTCCTTATGTACCGGGGATTGTAACAGAAGCTGCACGATTCGCTGGCACGGCAACCCCTGTAGCAGAGCCTGCGTGACGCTTCCCGTCAGACACGATCTGTCTTTTTTCGGGTGGCGCTTGCTTTGCCGCATGTCGTCCTCGAAAAATGACAGATCGTGTCTGACGGGAAGTGTCACGCGGCATCAATGATGGCGCGTTCCCTTAGAGTTTCCAGCCTTGGGAGTAGCCGTCGAGGACTTCCCAGCCGGCGTTGGTGAAGGCCCACCGATAGTAGGCGATGTCGTTGCCGCGGCCGCCGTTCTCTGTGCGCTCGGCGGTATCGCGCGGGTTCAGGCCCACCTCAGCCCAACCGAGGTTGCCGCCCGACGTGGCGGTGATCGGCGTGGACACCGCGCAGTTGAGCGCAGGCTTAAGCCCCGTGGCCAAACGGTACACGGCGACGTTCAGCGAGTTTTGAAGGTCGTTCAGCTGGCCGCGGCTTTCAACCTGGGTGCCCGGTACCGTGATGCGACGCCCGCAGCCCGCCGAATTGGCGCCCGAATCGATGCAGCGGCGCGTGGCTTCGACCAGCTCGGCCGGCGTGTGCTCGGGGCCGATGGGCTCGACGCAGGTCTGCAAAGACAAGCCCGCCTCGCGCAGATTCCTAATCGTCTGCAGGCGCTTCTCGACAGGAATCGTGGTGTCGACGCCCTCGCGCATACGCACGGCATGATAGGCGCCATCGATGCCGGCGGCCTTCAACTGGCGCGCCCGCTCCACCGTGACGTCGTCGTAATTGGCGAGCAGCGGCATCTCGGGGTCGAGGACCGAACGCGCAACATTCGCCATCTCGAGGTACTTCTCGAACGGGTAGCTCGCCGTGGCCAGCATGAGCACGAGGTTCGCCCCCTGCTCCTGATACAAATCGCAATAGCGCTTAACGTCTTCGGCGGTCAGCTCGAAGAGCTTCTTGCGCAAGCCGTTGCACACGGCGAAACTGCAGAATTTGCAGTTCTTGCCGCACGGGGAGCCGTTCAGGCCGATCTGCGCGTGAATCTCCGCTTTGCCGTTCGTAGCCTCAAGCGACATGAGGTGCGCATCGTGGCGAATCGCAAACGCCTCGCGCGACAGCGGGTCGACCGCGTACAGCACCTCGATCTCGTCGTCGGGCAAGCCTTCACCCGCCGCAGCATGCTCGAGAATCTCGTATACGCGCGTTTGCGCGTCGGTCAGCTTCATATTCGACTCCTTTCGTCTTCAGAATACGCGATGTCGCCGTCGTCGGCGACGTACCACAGCTTGTCGGGGGACAAATCGAACGAAAATCGCTCGCCAACCGAGAACTCGGAGCTCGCAGGGAGGCTGAGATCGAGTTCGCTGCCGACGCACTCCACGCGATACGAGACGCTCGTCCCCCGGTATGTCACCGTGCGCACCGCCGCCTCGAGCGCCCCGGCCCCCACGTTCGCGACGGCTTCGGGGCGCATCACGAGCAGCCCCGATGCAGGCGCATCGCCAAGGCCCGGCAGTTCGAACGAGCCGAGCGCACACGTCACCTTCCCGTTTTCGCACATCGCAGGCGTGAAGTTTTTCCACCCGAAGAACGACGCCACGTATTTGCTGCTCGGTCGCTCGTAGAATTCGCGCGGCGAACCCAATTGCACGATGCGGCCATCGTGCATGACGGCGATGCGATCGGCGAGCGCGATGGCTTCCTGCTGGTCGTGCGTGACGAGCAGCATCGTCGTGCCCGTGTCGCGGGTGAGCGCGCGGATGTAGTCTTGCATGGTTTCGCGAAGGGCGGCGTCGAGCGCCGAAAGAGGCTCGTCGAGCAGCAGCAGCTTGGGCTCGACCATGAGCGCGCGTGCGAGCGACACGCGCTGCTCCTGCCCGCCGGAAAGCGCCGTCGCCTTCTTCTTCTCCATGCCACCGAGGCCCACGAGTTCGAGCATCTCGGACGTCTTGCGGGCGAGCTCGGCCTTGGGCATCGCGCGATTCACGCGCGGCGCGAAGTTCACGTTTTGCTCGACGGTCATGTTGCGAAAGAGCAGCGCTTTCTGGAAGACCATGGCCACGGGTCGCTTTTCGGGCGCGATGCCGTCCATGGCCTCGCCGTCGATCGAAACCGTGCCGGCTTGCGCGTCCTCGAGCCCTGCGATGCATTTCAATACCGTGGACTTCCCGCAGCCGCTCGCGCCGAGCAGCACGACCATCTCGCCGCGCTCGACCGACAAATCGAGTTCGCGCACGCATGGCGCCGCTTCGCCGCGATAGCGCTTCGTTAAGCCCGCAACTTCAAGAAACCCCACGTCAGACCCCCGCATCCAGGCGCGTGTCGTCGTTTACCAACAGCTTCGAGAATACCACGAGCACCGCGAGGATCGGCGCGATGTACAGGATCGCGCCGCATGCCGTGGCCGCGTATCCGCCAGCCGCCGTGGTGATCATGGGGAACATCACGAGCGACATCGTCTTGAACGTGGGCGGCGCGACGGCGGCCACCACGAGGTAGGCCGACCACACGCCAATGAAGCTGAAGATGCAGGTAACGATAACGCCGCTGCGCACCTGGGGCAGCGTGACATGCCAGAGAACATGCCACTTCGAAACGCCGAGCGTAGCGGCTTGGTACTCGTAATCCATGTCGTAGTTCTCGAACACGGCCGAAAGCAGCAGCGTCATGTACGGCACGTAGAACACGAGCAGCGCCACGATGACGCCGGGCACGTTGTTGTAGAGCCCGATCTGCGAAAACACCCGCTGCATGCCGAACACGAGCGCGATCTGCGGCACGAACGAGGGCACGAGCAGCAGCAATTGGATGGCGCGGCGCCCGCGGAAGCGCCGTGTTCCCAGGTTCTTCGCGGCGTAGAAGCTCAAGGCGAGCGACAACGGCACCACGATCGCGCACAGCATGAGGCTGTTGCGCATGGCGTCGAGCACCTTCGAATTGCCCGCTATCGTACGCGTCCACGCCTGCATGCTGAAATCGGGCAGCAGCTGCCCGAACGGCCACATTTCGGTGAACGACCAGAGCACCATCGGCACGATGGGCACGACGACGACCACCAGCATGAGCGCGATCACGATGCGTCCGGCGCGATTCGACATCTACCGGCCCTCCTTCGGCATCGTGAGATGGCGGTACACCAATATGACCACCATGAGCACCACGATCATGGCCACCATGAGCACATACGACTCAGGACGGTTCATGAGCGCCGGGTCGCTGTATTTCAGATATGTGTAAATCGAGAGCACGCGGTGCGACGAGTTGCCGAGCACCATGGGAATCTCGTAGTCGCCGAACGCGGCGGCGAACACGATGATCGACGCGATCGACGTGGCGGGCACGATCATCGGCAGCGTGACATGCCAGAACCGGCGGAAGCGGCCCACGCCGAGCACAGCTGCCTGGTCCTCGTATTCGAGCGAGGCGCCCTGCAGGATGCCGAGCACGCTCATGCCGATGTAGGGGAAGAACTTCCACGTGAAGGCGATGATGAGCCCCAAGCCCGCCTGATCCTGGATCAGGTACGGGAAATCGGCCGTCCCCTGCGTGATGCCGAGCGCGCGGGCGGCCTGCGAGATGAAGCCGGTCTGCGAGAGCAGCAGCAACAGCATCATCGCGGCCGCCATGCGCGGGATCGTGAGGTTGAACTGGAACATCAGCACGACGAGCTTCTTGCCGACGAACGTGCGCCGCAGCGCGAGCGCGCACACGACCGCGATCACCATGGCAAGCGCCGTGGAAACGAGCGCGATCCGCAGCGTGAACAGCAGCGAATCGACGAAGTAGTACGAGGTGAGCACCGTAGCCCAGTTGTCGAGCCCGACGAAGTTGCCCTGCTTGTCCTGAAGGCTGCCGATGACGTTGGCGGCGACGGGCACGATATACCCGACCGCCATGAGCACCACGAGCGGTACGAACGATGCTATGAACGACAAGCGCTTGCTCACTTGCACGCCCTTCTTCTGTAAAGAACGGAACCCGGACGGGAAAGGGGGTCCGGGTTCCAGCTGAACGGGATGCGTCTTTTTCGCCATTGCGTGACGCTTCCCGTCAGACACAAAGTGTCATTTTTCGGGTGGCGCTCGCTGTTCCGCATGTCTTCCTCGAAAAATGACACTTCGTGTCTGACGGGAAGTGTCACGCCGCGCTCGGAAAGGGGCAAAGACGCATCGGCTATGCGGTCGCTTGAACCCTCTGGGCCCAGCCAGTGGGAATCCACTGGGCCACGACGCCGAATTTGTCGGTGTAGGACTGCTGCGCGATTTCCTCGGTCGAGGGAGACAGCGTGCCCATGGCCTTGATCACGTCGTCGAATTCCTTCTTCTGCGAGCTGTTCAGCTTGTCGTAATCGACGTTGTAGCCGTTGCCGGTCGTCTGGAACGCAATGGCCTGCTGCGACGGGTCGAGCATCTCGTTGGCCACGACCATGGCCGCCGCCTTCGCCTTCGCGTTGCTCATGATGACCGAGTAATCCCATGCGCCGACCGAGGTCTGCAGCATGTAGATGGCCGGGTTCTTCATGTAGCTGTCGGGGGCGGCCGCCACGCGCTCGGACACCGAGGTGCAGGTCGTGAACGTGCAGGCGAGGTCGCCGGCGATGACGCGCTGCATCATGTCGGGCGCGGTCGCCATGTAGGCCGGGCCGCCGTCGCCCTGCAGCAGGTTCGGCGCAAGCTCTCTGAGGTACGCCCACAGGTAATCGGCCTTCTCATAGAACGCCTGCTCGCTGGCCTGCGAGCTCATCGACCAGGTGTACCACTGCTCGATGTTGTCCTCGATCTTCTTGCGGCGGGTGCTCGCGTTATCGGACTCGTCGTACACGGCCTTCCAACCGCCCGCGCCATCGCTCGTGAGCTCGGCGAGGATGGCTTTCAGGAAGAACAGGCCGTGGAAGCTGCCGGCGCCGGTGAGGTCCATGTAGCTGAACTTGCCGGGATTCGCAGCGGTCCAAGCCGCAAGCTCGGTGAAGTTCGAGGGCAGGCCCTTCTTGCCGCCTTCCGTGGCGTTCCATGCAAGCTTGTGGTCCCACAGGTCAGCCGAATACACGAGCGACGGGTTCAGACCCTGGAACGGCGCCTCTTCACCATCGGTCGCCGCCGCGCCGTCGAACGTGACGTAGTTGTTGTTCGGATCGAGGTACTGGTAGTTGTCGAGCTTTTCGACCCAGCTGTTCCCGAAGACGCCCTTGCCCGCCGCGCGGATCGGGGCGGTCATGGCACCGGTGTACCAGAACATGTCGTAGGTCGCATCGGTGCCGTTCTGCAAATCGGTCGTGATCTTGGCGTACTCGGCCTGGTCGAACTCGGAATACTTGATGGTGACGTCGTACTTGCTCTTCACGTCTTCGGCGAGCTTGTCCCACCACTGCTGCACGAACGGGTCGGCGCCGCTGGAGCCCCATGCGAGGAACGTGACCGTTTGGCCCTTCGCCTCGGCGAGCACGTCGTCCCAGCTCATGCTTGCGAGGTCGGATTCAACCGTCTTTGCCTTGGAAGTGGAGTTCGAAGCGCTCGAAGACGCGTTGTTCGAGCCGCAGCCCGCAAGCCCCACCAACGCAGCGGATGCCGCAGTCGCGCCACCCAACATGACGAACTTGCGCCTGCTCAGATTCATTTTCCCCATGATTCCCCTTTCAAAAGAGACAGCATCCCATATCTGTCATTGTTAACTAGAAGTGTATGCCTGTTATTCGACTGAGTCAAATATTATACATGCAACATTTAGCAGGAGTGACACTTCACGCCAGGCACGAAATGCGCTTTCGCAGGGTTCAGCGGAAAACAGCAACGCCGCTGGCGCGGCTGCTTGCGCGGCATGGCGGAAAAGTCTGACGCCGCTGGCGCGGCTGCTTTGGGATCCGCCGCTTGCGCGGTCGCGGAAAACAGTGACGCCGCTGCGCGGCTACGGGAGAATCCGCCGCTTCGCGGCGGCGGCAAGCTCAAGAGCTTGCCCTACGGGGGTGTGCGGCAATGGGGGTTTTTGCGAGCCGGATCATTGCCTGAAAGTTCGCAAGCGGCATCCCTTCCTTCGCCGAAAATCCCCGT
>JAFUBE010000525.1 GCA_017460365.1 Eggerthellaceae bacterium | reverse complement strand
CGAAGTGGGGTAGTCCGCGGAATCGCCCCCTTCGGGCCTGGCGGCGAGCGACCGACGGCGTGCCTTCCGAAGGTCGGCTACAATGGAGGCACATTTCAAGCGTCATGGACGCACCGCGAGAGGCTATTGGGGAAGTCTCTTATCCCGGCGAAGGGAACGACATGGGAAAACGCGCGACCAATGATTCGAGTTGCATTGCGAAACCCGCGCACTTCGGGCAGAACGCCAAGGCGCTCGATTCGCTCATCGAAAAACAGGCACCCGAGAAAGCCATTGCCGATTTGGCCAAGCTGTACTGGGACGATCCTGCGGGATGCTGGGATTCGGCAGCTGGCTCTAAGGCGCTCGCATGCCCGATCAAAGAAGTATCGACTATAGGCGTGTACCAATACCGCATGGGCATCGGCGGGGCCGAACGCGTCGTCGCCGAGCAGGTGCGCACCTGGAAGGCGCTCGGAAAGAGCGTCGTGTTCTTCGCCGACGAACCGCGAGAAGCCTGCCAGCAAGAACTCCCCGACGATATAGCGTGGGTAGAGCTTCCGGCGTTCGACCGCGTGAAGGCGCACACCTACAAAAAGCGAGCGAACGCGATTGCACAAGCCGTGCGGGAACACGGCGTCGACGCGCTCGTGCACAACCAATGGTGGAATCCGCTGATCGGATGGGACGCCATGCTGTTCAAGGCGCTCGGCGTACCCGTTTGCCTCGTCTGCCATAGCGTGTACATGCTCATGTTTCACGAGGCGAATCCGCGCGAATTCGACCATTCGCGCATCATGCGCTACCTTGACGGGCTGGTCACGCTCTCGGAATTCGACAAGCGATTCTGGGAGCGGTTCAATCCTCGCATCTTCCAAGCCAACAACCCCGTAACAATAGCCGCACGCGAAGAGCAACGAAGCACGCTTTCGAGCAACAACATCGTATGGGTCGGCCGTATCTCCGATTTCGACAAGCAGCCTGCCGAAGCCATCGAGATTTTCGCGCGCGTTGCATTGCGCAAGCCAGAAGCGACGCTGACCATCGTGGGTGCAGCATCTGGACAGCGCGAAATCCAACGCTTGCGCGCGCTTGCGCAGAAACTGAAGGTCGACGATCGCGTTTCGATTGTCGAACCTGGCTGCGATGTCGAGCGCTACTATCGCGAAGCAAGCGTGTATCTGATCACGTCGCGACTCGAAGGTTGGTCGCTCACTTTGGCCGAAAGCAAGGCGTTCGGGCTGCCCTGCGTCATGTACGAGCTCGATTACCTCACGCTGACGGCGGGGCGCCGAGGCATCCTGGCAGCACCCCAAGGCGACCGCGACGGCGCTGCCAAGGCCATCTGCCGACTTCTCGACGACGATGCGCTCAGGCACAGGCTCGGGCAAGAGGCGTTCGACCACCTGAAAGAGATCGAAGCTTTCGACTTCGGCGCGTTCTGGCAAAACGTTTTCGACGCGCTCGCGCAAGGCAGCCCGAAACGCAACGGCTTCGAGCTCGACGACGAGCAATGGAACCTTCTTCTCGAAGGCTTCAAGGAATCGGTCGACAAGGCTTTGTTCAGCCCCGTGAAACCATACGCCAAGCGCAAGCTGACACGAGCTCTGCGCCGCTGATTGAGTATCATGTATCGCACAGGCTTCGCAGAAAGGACGTTCGATGAGCAACAGAGGATTGAATAAAAGCCCCGATAAGACCACCGTGCTGGTTACGGGAGGCGCCGGATTTATCGGAAGTCACACGTGCGTGGAGCTTTTGAACGAGGGCTACAACATCGTGATCCTCGACGATCTGTCGAACGCGAGCCCGCTTGTCGTGGGGAGGATATTGCAGATCACAGGTGCCGATGAGGCGCGTTGCACGTTCGTGGAGGGCTCGATTCTCGACCGCGCGGTGCTCGAGCGCGTCTTCACGACGTACCCGGTCGACGTTATCATCCACTTCGCCGGCTTCAAAGCGGTCGGCGAAAGCGTGGCCAAGCCGCTCGAATACTACTGGAACAACGTGGCGGGCACGATTACGCTGTGCGATGTCGCGCGCGCCCATGGTTGCAAGAACATCGTGTTCAGCAGCAGCGCCACCGTATACGGCGAACCCGATTTCGTGCCGATCACCGAGGATTGCCCGAAGCACACGCCGACGAACCCCTACGGCCAGACGAAATCGATGCTCGAGCAGATACTCACCGACTTGTATATCGGCGACAACGAATGGAATGTCGTATTGCTTCGCTACTTCAACCCGATCGGCGCCCACGAAAGCGGGTTGATCGGCGAAGACCCGAAGGGCATTCCTAACAACCTGGTGCCCTATGTCGCACAGGTCGCAGTGGGAAAGCTCGACTCGGTTGCCGTGTTCGGCGACGACTACCCTACCCCCGACGGAACCGGCGTGCGCGATTACATCCACGTGGTCGACCTGGCGCGCGGGCACGTGGCGGCGCTGAAGTGGATGGCCGGTCTCATCGGCACGGGCGAGCCGCGCGGAATCGGCTCGATCGCCGGTGCGCCCGGCAACGACGGCACGCGAAGCGGCGTGGGAATCTTCAACCTGGGAACCGGACGCGGCTCGAGCGTGCTCGACGTGATCCGCGCCTTCT
>JAFUBE010000524.1 GCA_017460365.1 Eggerthellaceae bacterium | reverse complement strand
GGCTTAGACATGGGAAGAGAACCTCGAAAGACTCGTGGAAGCAACGAAGAATATTGCACCAAGTCCATCTAGGTTTGAGATTGATGAAGTATCTAAGGAAAACATTCTGTCAGCACCAATCAGAGCCCAACAGTTTCAGAAATCAGAAGCATTCGTTGACCTTAAGGAAGATTTGGTTGGCCGTACAGCCAGAGTTCGAGATGCGATATGTATAGCCGCATTGATCGACAACGTAAATCTAAGAGGAAGGGTCATTGAAGAGCTTGTTACGACCGATGATCCTCAAATCATATTATCAGCAATCCTGAGTTATCGACAATCATTCTTCAGGGCGCTGTGGGCGCTGTAGCAATCATTCGTTTCTTTTGATAACCATCATCTTCGGCGGGCAACTTCGAGAGCCCGCGGGTTTATCCGACGCGGGAAACCGCACGAGACGATAGGTGGTGGTCGCAATGGAGGGAATCGGCATAAGGGAAGAGGCGGACGGCGTTTTGGCGCTGCTGTCCGAAGCGGGGTACTCGGACCGGCATATCCACGAGGCTTCGCGGGTGCTGAACGTGCTCTGCAGGCTGCACGGCGAGGCGGGGGCGGCGGAGTTCGACCGGGAGATCGTCGACGGCTTCGTCTCGGAGTCGCTTGACAGGCACGAGCGCGGGGAGCTGTGCAGGTCATCGTACCTCAACTACTCCAGGTTCGCGAGGTACCTCACCTCGTTCCACGAGCGCTCCGAGGTCGCCCTCGGCGCCAGGTCGAGGGAATCGGGCCTCTGCGGGGAGTTCGAGGAGCTGGTCGGCTACGTGCGGAGCAGCCCGGAGTGGGCCGGGAAGAAGGCGAACACGGCTCTGAAGTCCCTCCGGCCGTTCCTCAAGTGGGCCCAGGGCAGGGGGCGCAACACGATCGGGTCGGTCGGCGAGGGCGACGTCCGATCGTACTTCGTGGAGGCGAGCGCCAGGATGACGCCGGCAAGCGTCTACACCATCCGGAACGACCTGCGGAGGCTGTTCTCGTTCCTCCACGACGAGGGGGTCATGGCGAGCGACTTCTCCGACGCGCTCTCGTTCCCCGTCCGCCCCGAGAGGCGCGTCCACAAGCCCGCCCCCGCATGGGAGCTCGCTGCCGCGCTCGACGAGGTCGACCGCTCCACGCCCAAGGGCGCGCGCGATTACGCCATAATCTTGCTGGGGGCGGCCTTGGGGCTGAGGGCCGTCGACATAGCGGGGCTCGAGCTGCGCGACATCGACTGGGCCAAGGGCGAGGTCGCCGTCCGCCAGTCCAAGACGGGGAAGGTGGCGGCCCTCCCGCTCACGGCCGACGTCGGCGGGGCGCTCCGCTCCTACATCCTCGGGGCCAGGCCCGACACCGGCGACGCCCACGTGTTCATGACCTGCTGCACCCCCGTGGCGCCAATCGGGTCGTCGACCCCCTACCAGGTGCTGAACACGTACAGGGCCAAGGCGGGCCTGCCCAAGTCCCCGTTCCACGGCCTCCGCAGGGCGGTCGGCACGGGCCTGGTCGCCGGCGGCGTTCCGATCACCACGGTGGCGCAGGTCCTCGGCCACTCGGACATCGAGCCGACCAAGCGCTACATAGCGCTCGACACGGCCTCGCTCGGGGACGTGTCGCTGGGCCTCGCAGGGCTGCCGCCCCTCGCTGTCGGGAGCGCGTCATGATCGGGTACGCGAGCGGCTTCGCGGGGAAGCTCGAGGATTACGCCCGGTTTCGCGCCGCCCACGGGTTCTCGGGCAAGCACGCCGCCTGCCTCCTCAGGTTCGACGCCTACTGCCGGGAGTTCAGGCCGGAGGCGGGCGAGCTCGACGAGTCGGTCGTCAGGGGGTGGTTCGAGCACGAGGTGCGCAGCGGCGCCGGCATCCTCGAGCACAAGGCCGCCGCCATACGCGGGCTGGCGAGGCACGTCGGGCGCGGGGCCTACGTGCTCCCCTCGAACATGATCCCGAAGAGGCCGCCGTTCGTCCCGTACATCATGGACGACGACGAACTTTACAGGTTCTTCGAGGCCGTGGACTCGTTCGACAACGGGCTCGCCGACCCGCTCATCCCCGTCGTGATGCCCGTCATGCTGCGGCTCATGTACGCCTGCGGCCTCAGGCCCGGGGAGGCGAGGCGGCTCGAGCTCGGCGACGTGGACCCGCGGACGGGAGAGGTGCTCGTGAGGGGCTCCAAGCGGCGGAAGGACCGGGTCATAGTCGCGTCCGCCGACCTGGCCGGCATGATCTCGGCCTACCTGCCGCAGCGTCTGGCCGCGGCCGGCGGCGGCGCGAAGGGCCCGCTATTCGTGCGAGCCGACGGGTCGGGTGTCAAGGAGACCCACCTGAGGCGGTTCGTGAAGGACCGCTGGGCGGCCGCCAACCCCGGCGTCCCGCCGAGCGAGCTGCCGAACCTCCGGCCGTACGACTTGCGCCACCGCTTCGCATCCGAGGCGCTGCAGCGCTGGACGGACGAGGGCCGGGACCTGTACGCCATGCTCCCGCGGCTCAGCGCCTACATGGGGCACGACCAGTACAAGAGCACCGCGTACTACATCCACATCTTGCCGGATAGGCTGGCGAAGTCGCCCGGCGTCGACTGGGCCGCGATCGACGGAGTGGGATTGGGGGCCGGGCTATGGGAGGACTGAACCCCCTGTTCAGGCTGATACACGACTACCTGGTGGTGCACCTTCCGGAGGAGCGGAAGATGAGCCCGAACACCGTGCGCTCCTACAGGAAGGCCCTGGAGCTGCTGGTCGACTTCGTCAAGGAGCTGCGCGGGGTGCCGCTCGCCGACGTGAGCTTCGAGATGATCGACCGGCACGTGCTGCTGGCGTTCCTCGACCACCTCGAGCAGGACCGGGGCTGCAGCCCCGCGACCCGCAACCACAGGCTGCACTGCGTGCGGGCCTTCTACGCCTACGCCGCGCGGGAGGACGTCACCGCGGTGAGGCACTACGACGAGATATCGAAGGTCAGGCCCGCGAGGATCGAGGAAAGGCCCGTCGAGCACATGAGCGAGTCGGCGGTCCAGTCGATCCTGGACCAGCCGGACACCTCCACCGCCATCGGGCGGCGCGATGCCATGCTCATGCTGTTCCTGTACAAGACCGGCGCCAGGGTGCAGGAGCTCGTGGACGTCAGGATCTGCGACCTGAGGCTCGGCAAGTCCGCGGCGGTGACGCTGCACGGGAAGGGCGGCAAGGTTCGCACCGTCCCCCTGCGCGCCGACGTCGCCGAGAACCTCGTCGGCTACATCGGGCAGTTCCACCCGGGCGAGGGCCCGCACTCGGAGCAGAGGCTGTTCTACACGGTGCGCGGCGGCGAGAAGAAGCGCATGACGGAGCAGAACGTCCGCGTGCTCACCGCCAAGTACGGGGCCATGGCACGCAAGTCGAACCCGGGGGTGCCAGAGCGGGTTCATCCTCACCTGTTCAGGCACTCCTGGGCGATGGCGCTGGTCAGGTCGGGGATGGAGTTCACGCTCATCTCCCAATGGCTCGGCCACGCCCAGCCCGAGACGACGCTCATATACGCCAGGGCCGACACCGAGGTCAAGCGGCTCGCGCTGGAGAAGGCGATTCCCGCAGACAGCCCCCTGCGGCCCCACGTCGACACTCGCCGCTACGTCATCGACGACGAGGAGACGCTCAAGAGGCTGGCCGGGTTGCTGTGACGAATCAGAGTCGAGTAATCATAAACGCCGCGTGCCGGAAGCCTGATCCTTCCGGCACGCTATATGCGAGTTTTGATAACTCAGAATTGCTGATAATACTCG
>JAFUBE010000523.1 GCA_017460365.1 Eggerthellaceae bacterium | reverse complement strand
TCCTGCTCGAGGCGGTCGGCCCGGTCGATTCCGAGCTTGCCGAGCTCGCCGCATCGCTGCGCGAAGCGGGTTTCATCCTGGAAGACGTGTCGAGCCAGGTGCGCGACTACCGCGACCGGATCGAGTTCGACCCGGCCGAGCTCGCCCTGCAGCAGGAACGATTCTCGCGCATGCAGGGTTTGCTGCGTTCGTACGGCCCGCGGATGGAAGACGTGTTCGCCCGCCGCGAAGAAGCAGCCGACCTGGTGGCGCTCGCGGGCGATTCGGGTGCGCGCTTGCGCGAGGCGCAGGAGGCGCTTGCGGCAGCCGAAGCCGATCTCGCGGATGCGGCCGACGCGCTCGATGCAGCCCGTGCCGAAGCGGCCCCGCGCTTCGCCGCCGAGGTGACGGCCGTCATGGGCCGCTTGCAGATGGGCACAGCCGAACTTACCTGCGCGCTGGAACGCTTGCCCCGCGAATCGTGGACGCAAGCCGGCCCCTCGCGTTTCGAGTTCCTGTACCGCCCGACCTCGGGCGCCCATCCGCGCCCGCTTGCGCGTATCGCATCGGGCGGCGAGGTCAGCCGCGTCATGTTGGCCACCAAAGTCGTGCTCGGAAACCACGATGAGGTGGAAACCCTCGTGTTCGACGAGGTCGATGCGGGCGTGGGCGGCGCCGTCGCCGTGTCGCTCGCAGATGAAATCGCGCGTCTGGCGACCACGCACCAGGTGATCGTGGTCACCCACCTCGCGCAGGTGGCCGTGCGCGGCGACGTTCACTACGTCGTTTCGCGCGCAGGCGACGAGACCAAACTGGTGCAGGTCGCAGGCGACGCCCGCGAACGCGAGATCGCCCGCATGCTCTCGGGGTCCACGACCGAAACGTCGCTCGCCCACGCCCGGGAGCTTCTTGCACGGTAACGGTAACAACCAAGCATGTTCTCCGAAAACCTGAGAAAAGCTCTTGACATTTTCGCGATATAAGACTAAAGTTCCCGACACTCGAATAACTCGAAACCGTTGAGGCGAAAGTCAAGCCATCGAAGACCTCACAGAGAGCGGGCGCAGCTGAGATTCCCGCAGGAAACTGGGTGGTAAATGGATCGCCGAGGGAAAGGGGAAAGGCGACGGGTTCCATGAATCCCGAAGCCGAGTATCTGGACCGTGAGCCCGCGTTAGAGGCAGACCGTGTGATAGCACGATCGCGAGTGGGTCCCGCAAGGGGCCAAGCAAAGGTGGCACCGCAGGTTTTAAGAAGCCTGTCCTTTGAGACTTCGGAAGAGGTCGCAGAGGACGGGCTTTTTTATTTGCACGAAGCAGCGACTTCGGGTGATTCGAGAAAACGGTTAGGCCGTAGCGCGAAGGCGCCGGCCGCAACGGAACCGCAGGGTCACAGAGCCAGCCGCGCCTGCGTTCCGCCTGCAAAGACGCGAGTGGCTGGCAAGGAAGGAGCGTATCATGTCCGAGAACGCAACCACTGCCCAGAAGCGCACCATAGCACCCGCCAATCAAGCGAAGGCGGGCCTGACCACGCAAGACCTCATCCTGATCGCCGTGTTGCTTGCGGCGGGCGCCGTGTTGAAGCTTACGGTGGCGAGTTTCCTGTCGTTTGCCGGCATGAAGCCCAATTTCATCATCGCGATGTATTGCCTGGCCATCATCCTCACGCGTCCGAAGGTGGGCCAGTCGATTCTCATCGGCTTGCTCGCAGGCGTCATGTGCCAGATCCCGATGCTCAACGCCACGCCGCTCGTGAACATCCCATCCGAGATGCTCGGCGCGCTTGCATGCGGCCTGCTCATATACGTGCCCATGAAGATCGGCGGCAAGTTCGAC
Source organism: Eggerthellaceae bacterium (assembly GCA_017460365.1). GTDB lineage: Bacteria > Actinomycetota > Coriobacteriia > Coriobacteriales > Eggerthellaceae > UBA9715. The sequence goes on along the minus strand of JAFUBE010000523.1, from coordinate 8,177 downwards.
ATCAACCCGGTCGTGAACGCGTTTCTCTCGACGGTCGTCTCAGGCTACACCTTCGCTATCATCGTGGGCTTTATGAACGGCCTCGAGCTGCCGGTCGTTTTCGTGACTTACGCGGTCATGGTGTTCGGCACGGCAGCTTTCAACGCCGCTCTCGTGCAGATCCTCACCCCGCTTTTGCGCAAGGTGCTGAAGAAGTAGCGGAAGCGAGGGGTTCGAGATGATCGAGATCAAAGACTTTACCTTCAAGTACCGCGAGGGCGCCGAACCGGTGGTCGAGGGAATCAACCTTTCCATTCCGACGGGAGCGTTCGTGGGCATAACCGGGTCGGCGGGCAGCGGCAAATCCACACTGACTTACGCCATGAACGGCATCATCCCGCATTGCTATCCGGGCGATTTCTACGGTTCGGTGGTGCTAGACAGCCTCGATACGTGCGAAGCGAGCCTGACCGACATATCGAAGGTCGTCGGCAGCGTGTGCCAGGACATCGACAGCCAGATCGTCTCGTCGATCGTGGAAGACGAGGTGCTTTACGGGCTCGAGAACTTCGGCGTGCCGCACGACGAGATCGAAGGCCGCATTGCCCGTGCGCTCGAAGACGTGGGAATCGCCGACTTGCGCGATCGCGTGATTGCAAGCCTATCGGGCGGCCAGAAACAGAAGGTCGCCATCGCCTCCATCCTGACGTTGCAGCCGAAGGTGCTCGTGCTCGACGAGCCGACCGCCGAACTCGACCCGGCCAGCTCGCTTCAGGTGTTTGCCCTGCTTGCTCGCTATGCTCGCGAGCACGATACCACCGTGATCGTAGTCGAGCAGAAGATCGCGCTGCTTTCGGAGTTCGCCGACTTGCTCGTAATCGTCGACGGCGGCAAGATCCGCTTTGCCGACGAGCCCGCTGCGGTTCTCGCACACAGCGAAGAATTGCTGGAGATCGGCGTGAACTGCCCGCGTGCGACCACGCTGATGAACCGCTTGGCCGCCGATGGCGTGTACGCTGGCCCGGTGTGCCGAAACGTGGAAGATGCCTGCAATGCGCTTTTGGAGGTGGTCGCGTGATCGAGTTTCGCGATGTTCATGCGTCGTATGACAGTGCGACGCCCATTCTGAAAGGCGTGTCGTTCACGGTGCGCGATGGCGAGTTCGTGGCGTTCGTCGGAACGAACGGCGCTGGCAAGTCGACCGCGATGCGCCTGGTCAACGGTTTGTTGAAGCCCGATTCGGGCGAGGTGCTCATCGACGGCGTGCCGACTGCGCAGCTGAAGACGAGCGAGCTTGCGCGCCGCGTCGGCTTCCTGTTCCAGAACCCCGACAGCCAAATCTGCTCGCCGACGGTGCGCGAAGAGCTTCTCTTCGGCTTTCGTGCGACAGGCCGGCTCGATGCGGCCGCCGAACAGCGCGTCGACCAGGTTATAGATCAATTCGGCTTCGACGGCGCCGCTGATCCGTTTCTGCTGAACCGCGGCACGCGCCAACTGCTCGCGCTTGCCTCCATCGTGGTGCTCGAGCCTCCGGTGGTCGTGCTCGACGAGCCCACCACCGGCCTGGATTTCCGCGAATGCGTGAAGGTGATGGAGGTCATCCGCCGACTTCACGAAAGGGGAACCACGGTCGTCATGGTCTGCCATGACATGGAGGTGGTGGCAGACTTCGCCGAGCGGGTGGTCGTGATGAGCGCCGGCGAAGTCGTCGATCAGGGACCTACGTTCGAAGTGCTGCGCAACCGCCGCACGCTCGAACGCGCGAACCTCGTTCCGCCGCAGATCGTCGACATTTCGTTGGCGCTGCCGCTCATGAACCCGTCGCTCAACGCTCATCCGGTTGCGCATGCCAATACGCTCGACGACATGCGGTTGGCTGTCGTGTCGCAGGCGGCCCCGTCGCGCGCGGCGGGCATGCTCGAAACGAAGCACGGCGAGATGCCCGAGCGTCTGCGTGCGCCTGGCGCCCAGGAATTGGCGACAGGCCAGGTGTTCGAGATTCCCGGCGACGAACCCGTGCTCGCCGTCGAGCGGGGGATGCCGCCAGAAGCAGATTTCCCGGAAAGCCCCGACGATGTTACCAACGTGCTTGCAGGTTCGACTGGCGACGACCAAGCCGATTTTGCGCCCGAGCCCATGCACGTCGACGTAACCGCCCAGGTTTTCAAACCCGACCGAGGCAAGCGCCTATTCTACGCCGATAACGAGCTGGTTCCAGAAACCGAAGGAGGCAGGCTGTGAACGGTTTCCTCGAATACGTGCCCGGCAACTCACTGTTGCATCGCCTGAACCCGGTGGCCAAGCTGCTGTTTGCCGTTTTGTTCGCCGTCGCATGCTTCTGCACGGGCAACTTGGCGTTCTTGGGAGCCATGCTGGCGGGCGGCATCGCGATGGCCGCTTCGTGCGGCATGATGCGTCAGACGCTCGGCTTGATGAAGGCCGTGCTCGTCTTCTCGGCCATTTTGGCGGTGCTGCTCGTGCTCACCACGCCGCGCGGCGATGTGCTCGTCGAACTGCCGTGGGGTTACATCGGCACCGGCTCCGTCTTGGCTGCCGTCACCACCATCGTGCGGCTCGAGGCGGCTGCCATCCCGTTGTTCCTCACGTTTTACGTCACCAAGATAACCGACCTTTCGAATGCGGTGGTCAAGGTGCTGCACGTACCGTACAAGTATGCCTTCACTTTCGCGTCGACCGTGCATTTCATCCCCGTCTTCATGAACGATATGAAGGGCATAATGGAGGCCCAGACGGCGCGCGGCGTCGAGTTCGACGTCGGCGGTGTCGTGAACAAGGTGCGCCTCATGGTTCCGTTGTGCGTTCCGTTGTTAGTGAGCTCGGTGCGCAAGACGAACAGCGCCGCGATCGCCGCCGAGGTTCGCGGTTTCAACCTGCGCACGCGTGCTTCGGGCTATAAGCGCTACCCTTTTGCCAGTCCTGATGTGGTCGCGCTGTTGCTCGCCATAGCGCTTCTCGCCGCCGCCATCGCGCTATCTGCGTTGCTGTAGCTCGTCTATCGTGCGCTGAGTTTCTCAGTCGGATTGTCGCAGCGTGGCATGTGCGACAACACTCGGCGGTTTGCGCGTGGGCGCATACCTTGCGAAATCGTGCCAAAGTCCTATTTCTGACGAAAGTCTGTCGGCCCCACGTTCAAGATCGGACTTTGGCACGATTGGCTGTTTCGCGCGATAGCGTTATCCCAGTTCAGCGCGTTGCGTTTGTGCCGAACGGCGTAGATTTCTGCAATTAATCGTGCCAAAACGCCAATTTGAACGACGCTTCGCCTGTTATTTGTCCAAAAGGAGGCTTTGGCACGATTTGAATGCTCTGCGAGCAGAATCTATCGAACCCTTCCACTCGATCGGTTCCAGGCTGCTAACGTGCGGCGAAGCTCGATTCTTTCGCGCGTCATGCCGAGCTTCTCTTTGCGAATAGGTTTTCCGATGACTTTTGCGATCATCGAGACAATGCCCTCGAACGCCTGAGGGTCGCTGACCTGTTCGCGGGTGAGCTCGATAACTTCGAAACCCGCCTCTCGCAACCCTATCACGCGAGCCCGGTCCGACAGTTGCGCATCGGAACCTGAGTGGTCGTATTCGCCGTGGTATTCCACGTCGAGACGTGCGCTCGGCCAGCAAACGTCGGCATAGCAAGAGCTACGCTTGGCGATGCGGGCCGCAAGGCCGTCGAGCGGAACTTCATGGTTCATCGAGGGTTTCCACAGTCCGTATCCGCCTAGTCGGTAGGGCAAACACATCAGCATTTCCACCAGGGTTTCCATGGGCGATGCCGATCGGTCCACTATGTAGTGCAGGGCTGATTTCGCAGCTCGGACACCATGGCAGCCCTGCGCTTGCCTGAGGTACTCGTTTAATCTTTCGGAAAAGCTAACGGGTTCGGCGCGCATTCGAAACCCCCGCTGCTGCATTTTGTCGAAACCGTACAGTCCGCAAAGCTCGTTTCCAAGGGCTACGAGAGCGCGAAAGTCGAGCATGCCAGCAGCCGCAAGGAAAATGAATTCAGGTGACGCGATGAATACGTGTGGGTCGAACTGATAAAACGACCCTTCTGGAACAGGACCGGTCCAGGCGTGGACGACGTGGCTGTTCGAGATGCGGCGTTGGCTTCGATCGAAGCACATCGCGTGGAGCTTTTCGCCCGCTTCAGGCGCAAGTTCGCGGGTGGCCCAATCAGGCGCGAGCCTTATGACGTCGCGCTTGTTGAAAGCGCAGTCGCTCGGTGGCGCAACATACGTCGGTATTGGCTGGCGGTTCGCAGGATATAGCCTGCGCCAAAACTCCAAGGATGTCGCTATGTCGAGCACCAGTTGCATTTGCGCGAGTGTACCAATTTGCAATCTCGCGTCAACGGCAGGAAACGGGGTGATATGCGTTGGACAAGAAGGTTATTCATCCGAATTTCTGTTGCATCGCATCGACGATGCGTCAGATTGTGCATGCGAGTCCTCATAATGCGAACCTGTCCGGGTTATTTTGCGGGCCGACGCGGTTCCGCTATGTTCTTTGCCGAATGCGGGCCTTGCCGAATGGGTATTCCAAAAACGCGTGATATGCTGCTTTCGTGGGAAAATTTTCAGAAAAAGTCTTTGAAATCGTGCGCCAAGTGCCCTGCGGGAAAGTAACGACTTATGGCCAGGTCGCGGCTCTCATGGGCCGTCCGCAATCGGGGCGCTACGTGGGTTTTGCGTTGCGGAACAATCCGATGCCAGTTGCTAGAGGGGGCGATGTTCCGTGCCATCGCGTGTTGTTCAAAGACGGCGGCTTGTGCAAAGGCTTTGCGTTCGGCGGGCCTGAAGTGCAGCGCGAAATGTTGTGCTCAGAAGGCGTTGCCTTCATCGACGAAACGCATGTCGATTTGGGCAAGCACCTGTGGGATGGTCGCGGGGCGGGCGCGCAACCGGCCGGGCCGCCGTCGGATTTCGATTGGGAAGCCGAAATGGGCGACTAACATGCTTACCGTCGGCCCGCACATTTCCATCGCGAAAGGATTTGCCGCTGCCGCATGCGATGCGGCGTCGATCGGCGCAAACACGTTCCAGTTCTTCACGCGCAACCCGCGTGGCGGCAAGGCGAAAGCGCTCGATGCCGCAGATCTGGCCGCCTTCGCCGACGTGAGAGCCGAAGCGGGAATCAGCTGTATCCTCGCGCATGCGCCCTACACGTTGAACCCCTGCTCGGCGAAAGCGGACACACGCGGTTTCGCATTGCAGACGCTCGCGGACGACCTCGCGCGCATGGAGCAGATAATGCCAGGTCAGCTGTACAACATGCATCCTGGCGCGCATGTGGGGCAAGGTGCCGACGTGGCTATCCGCATGATCGCCGACGCGTTGAACCAGGTGCTCGCGTCCGAGCAGACGACCACCCTTCTGCTTGAAACGATGGCTGGCAAGGGTTCGGAGGTCGGCCGTACGTTCGAGGAAATCGCCGACATTATCGAGCGTGTCGAGCTCGACGGGCATGTGGGCGTATGCCTCGACACGTGCCACGTTTGGGATGGCGGCTACGACGTCGTCGGAAAGCTTGATGACGTGCTCGACGAATTCGACCGCATAATCGGTCTTAGCCGGTTGCGCGCCATCCACCTAAACGACTCGAAGAACCCGCGCGGTGCGCATAAGGATCGCCACGAGAAGCTTGGCGAGGGCTACATCGGCTTCGAGGCGCTGTCGGCCGTGACACAGCACCCCGCATTGTGCGACCTTCCTTTCTACCTGGAAACGCCGCACGACGAGTTGCAGGGTTACGCAGGGGAAATCGAAAGGCTGAGGGCAACCCGCAACTGCTGATGCCGCTTGTCCCGACATCGACTTCCAGTCGTGCCAAACTCCCCTTTTCGACGAGAATTGCCAGGCAATTCGTTCAAATTGGGGCTTTGGCATGAAATGGCCAGCTAGGTCGTTATGCGACAGCCGATGCGCTCCCGCTGTTCTCGCCAGCATTCCGCCTGCGCCTATTCGCCCATGAGCTGGGCAAAGTCGGCGAGCGCTTCGGGAATCTGAATCTGCTGGGGGCAGACGGTGGTGCAGGCGTAGCAGCTGATGCAGGCGCTCGGGTGCTTCTCGCGCGGCATGGCGCCGAGTGCCATTGGGGCGATGAACGCGAACGAGGGGCGCGACAGGTGCTCGTTGTACAACTCGAGCAAGCGCGGGATGTCGAGCTCCATCGGGCAGTGCGACACACAGTAGTGGCATGCCGTGCACGGCACGCCCTTCGCGCCGGCAAGCTTGCGCCCGAGCGCCAGCAGGGCGGCGGTTTCCTCGTCGTTCAGCGAGTCGTTCGCCTCGAACAGCGCAACGTTTTCGCGCAGCTGCTCCATGTTCGACATGCCCGACAGCACCACGCCTGTGCCCTCGACCCCGCGTACCCACGAGAACGCCCACTCGATCGCGTTCGCGTGCGCGCGCAGCTCGCGCAGCGGTGCCATGTCTTCGCCGTCGAGCGAGATCAGGATGCCCCCGCGCAGCGGCTCCATCACCCAGATGCCGATGCCGCGTTCGCGCAGCAGCTCGACTTTCGCGCGTGCGTCTTGGAATTCCCAGTCCATGTAGTTGAGCTGAATCTGGCAGAATTCCACGAGGTCGCCGTAGGCGTCGATAAAGCGTTTGAACGTGTCGAAGTTTCCGTGAACCGAAAACCCGAGGTGCGCGATTTTGCCTGCGCGGACCTGCTCGGTGAAATACGACAGCGTGCCGAACTTCTCGTCGTCGAGGTACTGCTCGATGTTCAGCTCGCATACGTTGTGCATCAGGTAGAAATCGAAATGGTCAACGCCGCAGCGCACAAGCTGCTCGGCGAAGATGGCTTCGTGTTTACCGAAGTTCGTGGGGTCGTATCCGGGGAACTTGTCAGCCAGGTAGTACGAATCGCGCGGATGGCGCGCGAGCGCGCGGCCGAGCACCCTCTCGGAGTTCCCGTCGTGATAGCCCCATGCCGTGTCGAAATAGTTGATGCCGTGCTCGACGGCGTAATCCACCATTTCGAAGGTCGCCGCTTCGTCTACCTGCGCATCGTTGCCGTCGATGACCGGCAGCCTCATGGCTCCGAACCCGAGTGCGGATAGCTTTAGGCCTTTGAAATCGATGTAGTTCATCATAGTTTGCTCCGTTCCGCCGTTTGAAAATGGGGAATCTCTCTTTTCTGGCAGGGGGTTCGCAAATTGTCACTCCAACCTACTGATGTTCGCGCCCCTCTCGATGCGCGCAGTATAGCATGCGGCATGGGTGCGAGTCTCGCGCGTTTCGCTTATCGGGGTTGCACGTATTGTGAACGAGCGGACGCAGGTCACGCGCAAAGCAGGTGCAAGCGCTATACTTTCCGTTTGTGTGAAATCGCATGTCGAAAGGCAAAACAACATGGCATTAGTAGATGAATTGACGGCGCTTCGCGAGGAGACGCTTGCTGCGATCGCGGAAGCGGTCGACACCGCAGCGCTCGATACGGTGCGCGTGGGCGTCGTGGGCAAGTCGGGCACGCTTACCGGCTACCTGCGCAACATGGGGAAGGTCGCCAAGGAGCAGCGCGCCGAGGTGGGCCGTGCGGTGAACGAGGCGCGCAACGTGATCGAAGAGGCCCTCGAAGAGCGCAAGCAAGCGCTCGCGGCGCTCGAGCTCGAAGCGAGCATCAATGCGTCGGCGGTCGACGTCACGCTGCCAGGCCGCGCACAGCAGCTCGGCACGCGCCATCTGATCAACCGCGTTTCCGAGGAAATCTGCGATGTGTTCTTGGGGCTCGGCTACACGGTGGCCACCGGCCCGGAAGTCGAAACCGATTACTACAACTTCACGGCCCTCAACGCGCCCGCCGATCATCCCAGCCGCTCGATGCAGGATACGTTCTACGTGGTCGACCGCTCTGGCGACGAGGCCAGCGTGCGGGGCGAGTCCGATGTGCTTTTGCGCACGCAGACCAGCGGCGTGCAGGTTCACGCGATGGAAGACCAGGAGCTTCCCATATATATAGTTGCGCCCGGCAAGGTGTACCGCCGCGACGTCGCCGATCCGAGCCACCTTCCGCAGTTCACGCAGATCGAGGGCCTGGTCGTCGATAAGGGCATTACGTTCGGCGATCTGAAGGGCACGCTCGACTACTTCTGCAAGGCCGTGTTCGGGCCCGAGCGCAAGACGCGTGTCCGCGCTCACTACTTCCCGTTCACCGAGCCGTCGGCCGAGGTCGACG
>JAFUBE010000522.1 GCA_017460365.1 Eggerthellaceae bacterium | reverse complement strand
TCAGCTGGTTGAACGCCTGGTAGGCCTCGCTTTCAACCTCGAAGACTGCGATGACGACGTTGTTGTTCATGCTCGCTCCTCACTAATCCCGATGCAACCCGGCCTATATACCGGCTTGAGAACATCCTACCAAGTTTTGACCCCACTTTCTGTCAGACCCAAAGTGGAGTATTTTGAGTACCGCTTGCTCTCAGGCGAAGCGTCTTCGTAATTCTCCACTTTGGGTCTGACAGAAAGTGGGGTAGTGGGGCGATGCTGGGGAACTTGGCGTAGCGGGCAAGGACGTGGAGATTAGCAGTTGGATATTTGCTGGACGGAAATGTTTGATGTAGTGTTAACTGATTATGAGCTGAGAAAGGGGAGCCCATGGGTCGTATGGTGGGAAGCCGACGTTTGACGGCGCTGATGGTCGCGCTGAGCTTGGCAGTTGCATGCCTTTTAGCAGGAAACGCGACCGCCATGGCAGCACAAGAGGGTTTGACGGCCGCATCGGTTGGCGAAGCTCAGGAAACGCTTGCCGCGCAAGATGACAGCTCCACAGCAACATGGCGTACCGTGAACTTCAACCGAACCACCAAACTGAAGAAGCTGAACATCAAGTGGGATTGGAACGAGCTCCTGCAAGACGCCACGCAGGCTGGAGTGAGTCAAAATCTTCTCGTAGCGAGCATCGTCTTGTGCTAGGAAGCGGAATTGTCGACAGAATTGTCGAGCTCGAGGATAAAAACAGCAATGGCGGAAATCGGATTCACCGATGTTACGACAGACGCTAAGACGACTCCTACTCAGACGTACGGCCACAAGGCCATAACGAAAGACGGTGAGGAATACCACGTCGTATGCGCAGTTTTCACAGAGCCCAGGTCTGTGACTCTCGCAAGTGGCCTTAAAGACGGTTTCCTCGAAATAGGGCAGGAATGCAAGTCCAGTTTGGCGAATTACATAAGCACAATTCCAGCTGCTACTAAGGATAATACGATCCTGTTCATCACTGGTTATAACGGAGGTGCTGCAGCCGCAAACGTCGCCGGTCGCTTGAGCGACGACCTCGCCAATAGCAGCTCGACGTTCGTCTACACCTTCGCATCGCCAAATTACGAGTGCGACCACGACCCCAGCGCGAAAGCCCCGAATTTCCATACGTTCACCAACACCGACGACGATGTGACCATGAAACCCGAAAAGCGGGGGACGATCGGAAAGGATGCCGTAGAGCGCGAGTACACGTTCAGCAGCCTGAATGAAACGGAGAGAAGAAAGTTTAACAAAGTGTACCTGTATCTTGCAGACACGCTTTACGTAAATGATGTCAGAACCTCGAGAGCTTCAACGAACAATCTATGCCAAACGTACATGTCGTTCGCATTGTGCGATTCCATGTTCGAGCTCTCCGACGACGAGCTAGAACGCCACTTGGGCATGTCAAGGGAAAACGGCATCACCTTAACGGCCAAGGATGCGAAGGTGAATCCGAACGAGAAAACCGTGTTGAAGAGAACGCAGGTTCTCTCAGTTTCAGGTGAACAGGGAGCTGTCACCTATTCCAAGAGCTCAGGCGACAGCGGGATTACGGTATCGAAGAACGGAAAAGTAACCGTGAAAAAGAACGTGGAGCCGGGAACCTATCACGTGGGTATCTCAGCGAGCGCGGCGGGCGATGAATTCTACAAGCCCAAAACCGTAAACCAGACCGTGAAGATCGTCGTAAAACGGGTGAACACCATCACCGTGACGCCCAGGACGGCAACGGTGACTGCTGGCAAGAAGGTCACCTTGCCACGATCCGACGTCCTTACCATGACCAACGCCAAAGGCACGGTCACGTATGCAAAGAAAAGCGGAAACGCAAAGATCTCGATAGCCAAGACAACCGGGAAGGTAACCATAAAAAAGGGCCTCAAGAAGGGCAAGACCTACAAGGTTAAAGTCGCCGTGAATGCCGCAGGCGACGACACGTACGCACCGAAGACCGTGACAAAGACTTTTGCCATTCGGATGAAAGCATAACGACCCAGCATGAAGTTGCGTGCCATTCCGTCATTGGGCTTGCGGCAGATGCGCCATGGGAGAGTACATGAAAGGTATTAATAAAGCGCTGCATCTCCAGGTGCTGGAATGTATATTTATCATAAGTTTACATAATATGCATTATCAGACTTTAATTGGCACTTATATCAGTGGCGAAAGGCCGAACAATTCTATCGCTGATTTATTCATAGGGCGATTTCGTAATCGCCCTATGAAACTAAAGGGTTAAATCCGCGTTTACCTGGAAGCTGAACTAGCCCCAGGTTGACGTGCCGGAATCGCCGGGCATTTGAGTCGATCCGCTGATCAACGAGCTGTATTCACCT
>JAFUBE010000521.1 GCA_017460365.1 Eggerthellaceae bacterium | reverse complement strand
CTGCAACGGAAACCTGAAAGCAATCGCAAAGCTCGTGGAGGGGCAGCCCGCAGACAAGGTGGCAGACCTTCTCGAAGGAAACACGTGCGGCGCTCGTCCGACTTCGTGCGCCGACCAGCTGGCAAAAGCCCTCCGCGACGAGCGCCGCCGCTGCCCCGCTTGCGCCAGACCCGAACCGGGGCAGCGGCGGCGTTTCGGGCTCGCCGGGAGCAGGGCGTGCGTCTCGACATGTGCTGAAACGGTGAAAGGCGTGGATACGCAGGTGCGGCTTTTATAGAATAGACGGGCTGCGCAAACGCGCAGTGACTTTCGACTTGGCCGGAATGCCCCCACCGCATGCGGTCCCAGTCGGAAGCCGGTAGCAGTAAGGAAAGGTGGAAGAAATGGCAGACAAGCTGAGCATCACGAAGGAGCGCACGGCCGAGCTCATCGCCGAGTACGGCAAGGACTCGAAGGACTCCGGCAGCGCGGAAGTGCAGGTTGCAATTCTGACCGAGCGAATTCGCAACCTCACTGAGCACCTGAAGGTGCACAAGAAGGACAACCATACGCGCCGTGGCCTCATGAAGCTCATCGGCAAGCGCCGCGGTCTCCTGAAGTACATCAAGAACCGCAACATCGACGAATACCGCGACCTCGTGAAGAGGCTCGGCATCCGCGACAACATCTAGTCAGATGGAACCCGCGCAAAGCGGGTTCTTTTCTAAAGAGGCGAAGAAGAGGAAGAGGAAAGAAAACACATGGAAAAGATCGTCGAGAAGTTCGAACTGTACGGTAAGGAGTACCGCCTTGAAACGGGCGAGCTCGCTAAGCAGACCACAGGCGCGGTGCTTGTGGGTCAAGGCGACACAACGGTGCTCGTGACTGCCGTCATCTCCGACCAGGAGAAAGATTACGACTTCTTCCCGCTGACCGTCGACTACATCGAGAAGATGTACGCAGTCGGCCGTATCCCGGGTGGCTACCTCAAGCGCGAGGCGCGCCCGTCTGAGAAGGGCACGCTGACCGCCCGCATGATCGACCGCCCCATCCGTCCGGGCTTCGCGGAAGGCTTCAAAAGCGAGGTGCACGTCGTTGCTACAACGCTCGTCGCCGACCAGGTGAATCCGATCGACAACATCTGCGTCATGGGCGCGAGCGCAGCTCTCATGATCGGCGATGCCCCGTTCGACGGGCCGTGCGCTTGCGTGCGCGTCGGCCGCGACGTCGATACGGGCGACTTCATCTGCAACCCCACTTACGAAGAGCAGGCCAATTCCGATCTCGACCTGATCATCGCCGGCACGACCGACTACATCTCCATGATAGAGGCCGGCGCCAAGGAGATTTCGGAAGAGGACATGCTCGCCGCCATGTCGTTCGGACAGACGGCCATCGCCAAATTCTGCGAGGCGCAGCAGCGTTTCCTCGACCGGTGCGACATCCAGAAGCGCGAATGGCCCATCCACCAGGCCGATCCCAGCATCGCCGAGCGCATCGCCCCGTTTGCCGGCGAGATGTCGGCGGCCCTGAAAGACGCCGACAAGCTCGCCCGCATGGGCAAGGTCGAAGAGCTGAAGGAGCGCATCAAGGCCGAGCAGTTCACCGATGAAGAACGTGCCGCTTGGAGCGGCGACATCGCGGCCGAGCTGAAGCTGCTCGAGAAGCACGCGATGCGCGCCATGGTCATCGAGACGGGAGAGCGCGCCGACGGGCGCACGCCCGAAGAGATCCGTCCGTTGCACATCGTGCCCGGTTACCTGCCGCGCGTGCATGGTTCGGGCCTGTTCCAACGCGGTCAGACGCAGGTGCTCTCCATCGCTACGCTCGGCATGCTCAACGAGTGGCAGCGGCTCGACACGATCGAGCCGGTCGAAGGCAAGCGCTATATGCACCACTACAACTTCCCGCCGTACTGCACCGGCGAGGTCGGCCGTATGGGTGCTCCGAAGCGCCGAGAGGTCGGTCATGGCGCCCTCGCCGAGCGCGCGCTTTTGCCTGTGTTGCCCGACGAGGACGAGTTCCCGTACGCGATTCGCGTGGTCTCCGAAGTGCTCGAATCGAACGGTTCTTCATCCATGGCATCCACCTGCGGCTCCACGCTCGCGCTCATGGATGCCGGCGTGCCCATCAAAGCGCCTGTTTCCGGCATCGCCATGGGCCTTATCAAGGAAGGCGATGACGTCGTGATCCTGTCCGACATCCAGGGCATCGAGGACTTCCTCGGTGACATGGACTTCAAGGTGACGGGTACCGAGCACGGCATCACGGCGCTTCAGATGGACAACAAGGCTCGCGGCCTTTCGGTCGAGATACTCGCCCGTGCGCTCGCGCAGGCCAAGCGCGGCCGTGCGCACATCCTCGGTGCGATGCTCGAGCAGATCGCAGCTCCGCGCGAGCAGCTCTCCGATTTTGCTCCGCGCATCGAGACGATTCACATCCCCGTCGACAAGATCCGCGACGTTATCGGCAGCGGCGGCAAGGTCGTGCGCGGAATCCAGGAGGAAACCGGCGCGTCCATCGACATCCAGGAGGATGGCACGATCCACATCGCCGCAGTCGAAGGTCCGGCGGGCGAAGCCGCAAAGGCCATGATACTCGGCATCGTTAAGGAACCCGAGGTAGGCGAGGAGTTCGAAGGCGAGGTCGTAGGCATCAAGGACTTCGGCGCGTTTGTGAAGCTCACGCCCGCCAAAGACGGCTTGCTACACATTTCCCGCGTTGCGAACGGACGCGTGGGCAAGGTCGAAGACGTGCTCGATTTGGGTGACATCGTGAAGGTCAAGGTAATCGAGGTCGATCAGAAAACGGGGAAGATTTCACTCGACCGCCTCGACAAGCCCGATGCCCCCGAGTCAAGTGCTCCCAAGCGCGATAGCAAACCAGGGCGCAGCACGCGCGATCGCAAACCGCGCCGTAGCCACGAAGCGTAATGAGCACCGAGCAAGGAGCCGCCTAGTGCGGCTCCTTCCGCAATCGGCGCCTTCCCGGCCCCGCTTCCAGCCCGGCCCGAGGCGGCGCCTGCCCCACTTACTGCCAGACCCAAAGTGGGGTAATTT
>JAFUBE010000520.1 GCA_017460365.1 Eggerthellaceae bacterium | reverse complement strand
TTGCGGCCGGGCGCGAACGCATGGACATCCATCCCCTGGCCGATTCGCAGCCCCCCCATCATTCGGGGCTCCTGCCGTGCATCTTGCGTACCGCGGCTTCAAGCAGTTCGTAATCTTCTGGCACGGTGAGCTTCATGTTGTCGCGCGGCCCCTCCACGACGAGCACGCGCCCGCCGAGCCGCTCGATCAGCGACGAGTCGTCGGTTCCCACGAACCCGTCGGAAAGCGCCGCAGCATGTGCGCGGCGCAGGATGCCCGATCGGAAGACCTGGGGCGTCTGCGCGTTCCAGAACACGTTGCGGTCGGGCGTTCCCGCGACGACGCCGCCTTCCACGACCTTGAGCGTGTCGATCGCCGGGTGCGCCACGATGGCACCGTCGGCGTCGAGGTTGCCCTTCACGTTGGCTATGACGTGCTCGACGAGCGCCGGGGTGATGAGCGGGCGGGCGCCGTCGTGCATGACGACGAAATCGTATGGTTCGGGAACCAGCTCGAGGCCCGCGAACGCCGATTCCTGGCGCGTGGGGCCAGCAGGCGCGACTACCACGGGGGTCACGAACGGGAACGGGTCGACTGCGCGCTTCAAGTATTCCTCGTGGCGCTCTTCGGGACACACGATCACGATGAGCCCGATGTCGCCCACCGCGTCGAACGTCTCGGCCGACCAGGTGAGCACCGGCTTTCCGGCGATTTCCACGAGCTGCTTGCCGCCTTTGTGCCCGAAGCGGTCGCCCGTGCCGCCAGCCAGTATGACCGCTGCGGTCTTGGGCTTCTTGTCGATCTTGCCTTCGAGGCCGACAAACGAAGCGCTCAGCGCATCGAAATCGATGTTGTCAGGCGGCAAACCGGGCTGTTCGAGCACGACATCACGTTCGGCGTGCAGCACGCTATCGTTTGCGTTGGATTCGGTTTTCCCCATAAAACCATGCTCCCTCGTAGTCTGGTGTGTACATAATACGCCAAAAAAGCAAAAACCTGGCAGAAGCGAACTTCTCGCCAGGTTTGGAAATGCGGGGAAAACCCCGCCTTATTCGATCGCAGTGCTTAGGCGTTCGGCTAAAGCGGCACGGTTTAGTCGGCAGCGCCGCCTGCGATGCCGCCCGAGGGCACGCTTGCATGACCCAGGTCGTAGTCGCGCAGCAAAAGCTCGGCCTCGGTGGCAATCGTGTCGCGCTTGCGCGGCTCGGGGATATCGCCTGAACCTTGGGAGAACACGAGCTTGCCGTCGGCCACGTCGACATCGACGATCATGCCGCTTGTCCACTTGCCTTCCAGAATTTCCTCGGAAAGCGGATCCTCCAGCAGGCGCTGGATCGCACGGCGCAGCGGACGGGCGCCGTAGGTCGTGTCAGTGCCTTCCGCCGCGATGAGCTCGCAAGCCGCATCGGTAAGGTTGATCGACATGTTCTGCTCGATCATGCGCTCGCGAAGATCGCCCACCATCAGGCGCACGATCTGGACGATCTGCTCGGTGGTAAGGCTCTTGAACACGATGATCTCGTCGATGCGGTTCAAAAACTCGGGGCGGAACAGCTTGCGCAACTCGCTCATGACGCGCGAGTTTATCTCCTTGTCGGAAAGCCCCTTATCGGGCTCGCTCGAGAAGCCGAGCGTCTGGGTCTGTGCGATATCGCGCGCACCGACGTTGCTCGTCATGATGATGACCGTGTTGCGGAAGTCGACCGTGCGGCCCTGGCCGTCGGTGAGGCGCCCCTCTTCCAGGATCTGCAGCAAAATGTTGAACACATCGGGGTGCGCCTTCTCGATCTCGTCGAACAGCACGACCGAATAGGGCTTTTGGCGCACGGCCTTGGTGAGCTGGCCACCTTCGTCGAAGCCGACGTAGCCCGGAGGCGAGCCGACGAGGCGCGACACGGTGTGCTTTTCCATGTATTCCGACATGTCGAAGCTGATGAGCGCGTCTTCGGAGTTGAACAGGAACTCCGCGAGCGCCTTGGAAAGCTCGGTCTTGCCCACGCCTGAGGGCCCTAAGAAGATGAACGAGCCGGCGGGGCGCTTCGGATCTTTCAGGCCCGAGCGCGAGCGGCGAATGGCCTTCGACAGCGCCGTGACCGCTTCGTCTTGGCCGATGATGCGCTCGTGCAGCACGCTTTCCATGCGCAGCAGCTTCTCGGTCTCGGCTTCGGTGAGGTTGCTCACGGGCACGCCGGTCGTCATCGACACGACGTCGGCGATGTCTTGCAGCGTGATCTCCTGCACCGTGGACTTCGATTCCTCTTCCCACTGCTTGGCAGCTGCTTCGCGCTTCTCCTTCAGCTCGGTTTCGCGGTCGCGCAGCTTCGCGGCGTTCTCGAAATCCTGGTTCGCGATGGCGTTTTCCTTGTCGGAGCGCACGCGACGCAGCTCGTCGTCGATCTCGCGGACAGCCGGTGGCAGCGTCATGTTGCGGATACGCATGCGCGCGCCCGCCTCGTCGAGCACGTCGACGGCCTTGTCGGGCAGGAAACGGTCCTGGATGTAGCGGTTCGACAATTGCACGGCCGCCTGCAGCGCTTCGTCGGTGAAGTGAACGTGGTGATGTTCCTCGTAGCGGTCGCGCAGGCCTTCCATGATGCGAACGGCCTGCTCTTCGTTGGGCTCGCCGACGGTGACCGGCTGGAAGCGGCGCTCGAGCGCGCTGTCTTTTTCCAGGTGCTTGCGGAACTCGTCGATGGTCGTGGCGCCAATGACCTGAATCTCGCCGCGCGACAGGGGCGGCTTCAAAATGGCGGCCGCATCGATGGAACCCTCGGCCGAACCCGCGCCGATGATGGTGTGGATCTCGTCGATGAACAGGATGATGTCGCCTGCGTCCATGACCTCCTGGATGCATTTCTTCAGGCGTTCTTCGAACTCGCCGCGATACTTCGAGCCGGCCACGAGCGCGCTCACGTCGAGCGTGACGATGCGCTTGCCGTGCAAGATGTCGGGCACCTGGTTGCTCACGATGAGCTGCGCAAGGCCTTCGACCACGGCGGTCTTTCCCACACCCGGCTCGCCGATGAGCAGAGGGTTGTTCTTCTGGCGACGCGAAAGGATCTGCATGATCCGCTCGATTTCGCCTGCGCGGCCGATGACCGGGTCGAGCTTGCCGTCGCGCGCCTTCTTGGTGAGGTCGGTGCCGAACTCCTTGAGCATGGAATCGCTTCCCTGCTGCTGACCAGCGATCTGCGGCCCGCGACCGGCGTAGACCGGCGACTGCCCGACCAGGTCGTTCAAGCTCGTGCGCACGTCGTCGCCCGATTTGCCCAAGCGGGCGAGCACGTCGAGCGCGGTGCCTTCGCCTTCGCGCACGATGCCGAGCAGAAGGTGCTCGGTCGAAATGTAGCTCTGCCCCATCTGCATGGCCTCGCGCAGCGCGTTTTCGAGCACGCGCTTCACGCGCGGGGTGAAGCTGAGGTGGCCCGATACGTCAGCGTTTTCGTCGATGGCGACCGTCTGGCGGATGGCTTGCACCACGGCATCGTAGGTGATGTCGAGGCGCCCGAGGGCTTGCGCGGCCAGGCCTTCTGTCTCCTGGATGAGGCCGAGCAGCAGATGCTCGGTGCCCACGTAGGGCTGATGGAGCCCGCGCGCTTCGTCTTGCGCGAGCACCAGCACCTTGCGGGCTTTGTCGGTGAACTTCTCGAATGACATACGGTTCCTATCTCTTGCCGAAATTCTCGGAGCAATGTTAGCACTCCCGTCAAGGGAGTGCTAAACCGATACCTTCCCGTAATGTTCGCCACATGCAACCCAGGTTAACGGGTCTTCGCCCCATCCCGTGCGCGGCGTGACACTTCCCGTCAGACACGATGGAGGCGAAACCGCTTGCTTCGGCTTATTGCGCCGTGATGTCGTTCACGGTGCCGATGAACAGGGGCAGCTTGGCGGTGTTGTCTACGATGGCGTACACGAACGGGCGGTCGAGCGTGACGCACTTCACATCGCGTGGACCAGCCGAGGTCGCTTTCGCTACGACGGCGGTTGCGGCGGCCGCCTTCGTGCCAGCTTCGTCAATTTCGACCTTGGTCTTATGGATCACCTCGCCCAGGTACAGGTTGCCGTCGGCCGAGGTACCCATCTTCGAGAAA
Organism: Eggerthellaceae bacterium; assembly: GCA_017460365.1. Taxonomy (GTDB): domain Bacteria; phylum Actinomycetota; class Coriobacteriia; order Coriobacteriales; family Eggerthellaceae; genus UBA9715. Next base: position 2,578 of record JAFUBE010000520.1, on the reverse strand, counting down.
TTCGCTTTCGGCGAGAACGCCCGCTCCATACCCATAGCGGCCAGTTGCTCTTGTAGGTTCTCGTCCGAGTACTCGAGTTTCTGCTTGGGCAAAGCCACGTCCACCGGGCATTGCACCTTCTTGGAAAGCAGCGTGCGGAAACGCTTTCCCGTAAGCGTCGAGACGAAATCGTTGATCTTCACGCCCTCGTCGGGCAGGAGCGCCACGTAGCTGTAGCCTTTGGCGTATGGCTTCATGAAGCCGACCACGCCGTCACCCTCGAGGTATGTGCCTTCGGTGGCGTGCATCATGTCGACCTTTTTCTTTGTGCCGTCAGCCGACGTGAACGGAGCCTTCCACGTAGCAGCCTTATCGAACGGGTTTGCCCATTTCGCATCGAAGTACAGCGCGTTCACGATGACCAGCTTCGCATCGCTTTCGAGCCGATCGATGATGCGCTTGATCATGTTGTTGGTGTTCTGCGCGACGAAGCCGTTGATATCGGCAACCGTTTGCGGCGATGCGAAATCGGCCGCCGACACCTGGGCATTGTAGTAGTTCTTGGCCTTCTTCAGGAAGCTGTTCTTGATGGAAAGCGACCCGTCGTTGGTGTACCAAATACCGTTTGCGGTTCTCAGGCGGGCTTTCCTTGTGTTTACGAGCTTGCTGTTGTACCAGCTGAGGGCCTGGTTGAGACTTTTCATGCTCATGCCGTCGCCGAGCACGTTGCGCATCTCGGCACTCGTCGCGCCTGCCGCACCGTTCGCGGTAACGGCAAGGGCGTCCATCACGGAAAGCGGGCTCACAGTGACATTGGCGTTGCCGCCTTTGCTTGCAACGCAGCGCTTGAGAAGATCGATGGAGAAGTCGGCTGCGGCTACCCTGAAGGCTTTGCGCTGCTTCTTCGTGGGCTGGTTGAGTATGGTGCTGCTCGTGGCGGCTTGAATGTCGAGCGTTTCAGCTGGAGCTTCGGCGTCGGCCGCGTAAGCTTTTTCGGGTGCGAAAAGATTCTCGTGGGGCGCACCGACGTTCGACGCGAGGGCTACGCACGCAACGAGGGCAACAAGCGCGGCCGCCATGCGCAAGGCAATGCGGGGGAATGCCGACGACGCGATTTCGATTGACGTATTTTTATTCATAAGTGACTCCCTTTTCGAGGTTGACAAGCGCTGCGTTGTCGCAACGCCTGCTGAAGTGTGCGATATCGGGGAGTCGATGGCTACGGCGAACGGCACCGCGCGTTGCGATGGAGCAACAGCGCATACAGGTTGCGTTCGTTGTCTGCAAATGAAGTAGACCCTGCGATGCCCCATGAGCCTTGATCGGTCGAAACTGCGTACTGCGACGACGGCGCCGGAGCGTCAACGCGCGTTTGAGCGGCACCGATGTAGGCGCATGGCCCACCTGGCGCGGTATTGGAGCTGCCGGGATACCACACCGCAGTCGGCAACGCAATGGTTTCCACCGGTTGTTCAGCCGGCTTTTCAGTCGCAATTTCTTGAGCGCACCTTGCGGCTTCTTCGTAGACGGATGCGCTGTTGCCCCAAGCGGGAGCCGACGCGGGCGCAGGCGGCTCGAACGTGACATCACACGCTTTGGCCGCGCTCGCAGGCGATTCTGAGGCCTGCGCTTCCTTCTCGCGAGAGCTCGTTTGCGGTTCTGTGGCCCGCTCGTTTGGAACAGGCTTGAGAGTTGCCGACGCATCTTGCTGGGCAGTCGCCCTGGTCGAAGAAGCAGCGGTCTCGGAAGGCTCATCGACCTGGCGCTTTTCGCTCGGCGAAGCGTCATCGGCATTTTCGACGGGCCCTTGTCCTTTTGGCAGGCCAGACGCGACTGACGCGAGCTGTTCTACCTGCTTGCCCGCAAAGTTATCCGACGTATTACCGACGACCGATTCCGCGTGGCCGACCAGATCATCTGGCGCATCGACGATTCCGGCAGCCTCCCCCATCGCCTCTTGCAACGGAGATGCAGCCGATACGTCGTCGGGAGCGTCGGCTACCGCGCCGATCAATTCAGGGGCGCTAGCCTGCGCGTTATCGAAAACTACAGCCGCATCATCGACGGCAACGACGGTTTCTTGCTGCGGCGTGGGATCGTCAGCGAATGCGTGGGAGGGAACGGCAAAGCCCAGAACCAGGGCAAACGCAGCCAAAAGCCCCCACATCCAGGAACCTACGGCAAACCGTTTCTCTTCAAAAGCGGCATCCATGTAGCAACCATACCACATAGATATGCAGATGCCATGTTACTTGGTTGCGTACCAGCCGATGCCCTTGTATGCCCACCCGGAAAGCGAGGTTTTCTTCGAGCATCGGTACACGCCCGACTTGGCATAGCGGTACACCGGGACGCCCGAGTTTTTCAACTGCGAACAGAAGGCCACGCCTTCGTAGACCCACTTCGACTTCGCGCGCAGCTTGTTGCACATCGATTTGCTAGCGGTGAAGTAATGCGCATTGGTCGACTTACTCAAGAAGCGGTACACCGGCATGCTCGTCTTCTTGGGAACCTTGCCGACAGCGCCTTTGTACGTCCAGCCGGCCGACTCGAGGAAGGCGCGCTCGTCGGAATCGGTCGTGTACACCCAATCGCCGGT
>JAFUBE010000519.1 GCA_017460365.1 Eggerthellaceae bacterium | reverse complement strand
CGGGGGCTCTTCCCAGAAATGGAGCGCAGCGCGGGCCACGAAGATTCGTTCGTCCGCCCCGCAGATGCCGCGCGCGCCCGCATCACGGACCGCCCCGCACATTCGCGGGCACAGGTTGCACGGACTAGTTCGCAGAGTACCCACCGAAACCGCCTGGGAATCCAATGCCATCGCCGTAATCGTAGGCATCGTGGTCGTAGCCGTGGTCGTGTTCGGCGTAAAGGCCCTCAGCGCGCGTCCAGTCGAGACCATGCGCCGCGCTTGCCGCCTCTTCCCGATACAGCAACGACAGCGCCTTCGGGTTCATGTCGGCACCCCCGATAACGACCATCAGCTCGAGCAGGTGCATCGCCGCTTCGAGCTGCGGCAAGATGAGGTCGACATCGTCGGCCGTGGTCATCGCGGCAACGACTTCGGCGAGCAACAGCTCGATTGGAAACCCGCCCGCGAACTCGTCATCGATTTCGGTTTCGGCTGACGCGACCTCGCGAACCGACCTCACGAGCGCATCCGATTCGACCGCGCCTACGATGTTCGCCGCCATCCTGATGGTGTTCGTAGCCCTGGCCAGCTGCGCAGCGCCCACCGCATCACGCTGTTCCACAGACACGGCAATCGCATCGAGCAGGGCAAGCACGTCATCAGCCCGATCGGGTTCCTCGCACGCGACGAAGCAACGGAATTCGACCTGCCCGAACGGGTCGAGCACCGCAAGGGGCGCTTCCACGAACACCAGGTCGTTCACCGTGGCTACCGCCGAAATCTCGCGCGCGAACGACGGGGTGGAAGGCGAGAGGTCGACGAGCACCGTACCCGGTACCGCGTTCTTCACAAGCCCGCCATCGTCGAAGTACGCGTCTTCGAGCAGGCTCGTGCTGATGAAATACGTGAAGGCCACCTCGGCGTCTGCCACGTCTTCGACGCGTGTCCACCCGATTTTCGCAAGCCTTTCCTCGACATGAGAACCTATGGCTTCATGACCCATGAAAGCGTAAGAACCCGACATGCCCGTCTCCTTATCGCAAGCATCACCTGTGCGCCGCATGTTGGCGCTATCGCGATTTTAGCCTTTGTTGCGCACCTTTTTGGCGATGCGATCGGAAACCGACAAGTCGTCGCGCGCGTCTTGGCCCATGAACGAGATAGCGAGCATCCCCGGACCTACATGGCTGCCGATGACCGGCCCGATGGTGGTCTCCAGGAACAGAACCGTCTCGTCGACTTTGTAAAGCTCCGATTCGAGCCGCTCGACGTCTTTCGGACAATCCGCGCTCCCGATGACGATATGCGTGCCGCTGCCGAGCTCGACAGCGTGCTTGCGATAGTATTCGGCGAGCTGGCGAATGCCCTTCTTGCGCCCGCGCGCCACACCCGAAAGGGACAGGCGCCCGTCGAGCGAGATATCGAGCATCGGCTTCACGTCGAGCTTGCTTCCCGCAAACGCCACCGAAGGCGGCACGCGCCCGCCCTTGCTTAGCCAATCCAAGCTGTCGAGCGTGAACTGCTCGTTCACGAAGAAACGCGCTTCGTTCACCCACTCCACCAATTCGATCGCCGTGAGCCCGCGTGCGCGCTGGCGAATGGCCTCGTACACGAGAAGCCCTTCCGCAATGGAAGCCAAATGCGTGTCGACCACGTACAGCTCCGCACCAGGATGAGCCGCTACGAGCTGGTCGCGAATCATCTCGGCCGTTCCGAAATTGCCGGAAAGCCCGCTTGTGAAACCGATGTAGACCGTAGGCACCCCACTTGCAATTGCGCGCTCGAATGCGTCGGTGATAACGGGAATGGGAATCTGGGCGGTCGAGCAATCGCTGCCCTTGCGCATCATTTCATAGAAATCGTGCTCGCTGACCGTGGCGAACATGTCGTCCACATGTTCGACGCCATCCATGAGGTAGGGGAAACGCAACAGCTCCACGCCAGGAACGTCGATTACCGACTGCGGCAAGTCGCAGCATGAATCGATAATCACGTTACATTTGATATCAGGCACGAGAATCTCCTTTTGATTTGCGATTATGTCTCGCCTGTTACGAAGAATACACTGGAACCATGGTGCCAGAAGTCAACTTCCCAGGAAGACCATGTTCGCATTCGTACGCAATCCCCACCGCAGGCCCGACGTGCAGCCCGATACACGGGCTCACCGGGACGACAGCGACTTCGCACCCGCATATGGGCTCGATGACCTCGCGCGCCCATTTGCGGGCTTCCGCCGAATCGCCGATGTAGTGCACGATAGCGTTCTTCAGGCTGAACTGCTCGACATCCGACTTGAACTTCTCGGCAATCGTGGCGAGCGCCTTTTTGTGCGTGCGCACCTTCGCGAACGTCGTGGTGACGCCGTCGGTCACCGTGAGGATCGGGCAAAGCTTCATGAGGTTGCCGAGAAGCGCCGACGCCGTGCCGATGCGTCCGCCCGCCTTCAGGAAGCGCAGCGATTCGGGCGTGAACAAAAACCGCGAAGCCGCCACCGAATCCTGGACGAGCTTCACGCATTGGTCGAGCGAGCATCCCGCCGCGCGCCCCGCAGCCGCCGCGAGGACCGACCACGCCTCGTCGAAGCTGTTCGACATCGAATCGACGATCCTGAAACGGAAATCGGCGTGCCGGGCCGCCACGCTTCGCGCGGCGCGCAAAGCGCCGCTGACCGCCCCCGACATGTCCGAGCTCATGAAAACGCCGAGCAGCTCGTCGCCGACGACCGCCGCCTTCTCGAAGAGCGCTTCCAGTTCCCCTTGCGAAGGCTGGCTCGACGTGGGTATGTTGTCGATCATGTCGTAGATTTCAGCGTAAAACGCATCGATGTCCATGGTGGCGTCCTCGTATTCCTTCCCGTTGTAGTGAAGGAACATGGTTGCGACCTCGATGTCGTTTTCCCGTGCAACGTCTTGCGGTATCGACGCCGTCGAATCGGTGACGATTCGTATCATTGCTTCCCCCTCGCAGTTCGAACGAACCAGCTGCATCGTTTATAACATCCGTCCACCATAACAGCGGGGCGCTTGGAGAACACCCCGTAAAGGCTGCATTTATTCGAAGCCGCGCATCTTGGCTACGAGCGCACTTCGGCGATCGAACAGGTTGCGCTCGAGGCCGACCGGATAGGTGTGCGGATTCAAGAGCCGCTTCTGCGTCTCGTCGAGCGTCTCGAGCCCTTCGGCGCAACGCGCCCGAGCGCCCATGGCGCTGCGCAGCGTCGGGTCGAGCACGCATTTTCCGTCGCGAGACAGCGGAGCGAGCAGTGTGGCATAGCGCTTTCCCGCGAGCTTCTTGCGGCGCAGGCTATCGTAAGGGTCTACGATATACTCCCCGGCGTTCACCTCTGCATTCACGTCGTATACCATGTCGCCTGCGATGCGCCCGTTCGCATCGAAATACCGGCGCACGTCGAGCACGCCCGGCGTCGTGAGCTTCTGCACCGATTCGCTGATCTTGATGTGGTCGATCCATTCATCGGCCCCGGCGGGCTTGGTCGCCGAGAGCTTGTACACGCCGCCGAGCGTGGGCTGGTCGTATGCGCAGGCGAGTTTCGTCCCCACGCCCCAGCTCATGACCTCCACGCCTTCCTGGCGGATCGAGCGAATGGTGTATTCGTCAAGGTCGTTCGAAAGCACGATGCCGCAATCGTCGAGCCCCGCCTCGTCGAGCATGCGCCGCGCCATCTTCGAGAGCCAGGTGAGGTCGCCCGAGTCGATGCGGATGCCCATGAGCCGCTCGCCGCGCTCGCGCATCTCAAGCCCGACCGTGATCGCGTTGCGCACGCCCTGTTCGACATCGTAGGTATCGACGAGCAGCACGCAGTTGTTCGGGAACGACTCGGCATACGCGCGAAACGCCGTGAGCTCGTCGGGAAACGACATCACCCACGAATGCGCGTGCGTGCCCGATACGGGGATGCTGAACATGCGCCCGGCCAGCACGT
>JAFUBE010000518.1 GCA_017460365.1 Eggerthellaceae bacterium | reverse complement strand
AGGTCTCGAACTTGCCCGTGAACCAGCCGCTGAACTTCTTCAGCGACAGGACCGGCACGCAGCCGAGAATCTCGTCATCCTCGCCGCACGGACCACCCTTGATGGTCTTGTTCTTCGTGACGTAGACCGACGCAGAACCGAACGCGACCTGGTTGACGGAAACCGCCCAGTCATCCTGATCCTCGAACACAACACCGAGATCAGCCTCGACCTTGTAGGTCTTGCCCGGCTTCATCGTGTTCTCGTCCATAGCCTTCTCGAGGTTCTTGCCGAACACGGTGAGCTTCGTGACCTCGCCGTCCTCGAGGACGACATCGTACTTCTCCTTGCCAACCTTGACCGCGAGGACCTCGGTGACATAGTCGGAGATCGAGAGAACGCCCTTGCCGGAGATCTTCTGAACCGTCTTGTACTCGAGGTTCTTCTCCGTAGCGGTCTTGCCCGAGAACTTGACCGTCATGGCGAGCACGCAATCACCGGGTTCCGGCTCCTCAGAGCAGTTGCCCGCGAAGGCACCAGCAGTCATGGCCGCAACAGCGGACGCAATCATGAGCTTCTTCATTGTTGTTTTCTTCCTTTTTGCCTATTCCACTTGACTCGGTGAAGTTCACCTTGCCTCATGCCGGAGCTACCCGGTCGATCCAATTTTACCGGCGGTATCTTACCGGTTCACTTTTTTTGTAGGACCCGCGTGAACACGGGCGACGTACTAGTTCCGCCATTGAGCCGCGCTGCGGTGGTTTGAGTTTCACGCCTCAGCAGCAACCCCCTCTCATCAACTCCACAGGCAACTTACTTAGAGCCCTTGGTTTTTCCTAGGCCCACGGACTCGCCGTCCGACGCCTACGGAGTTGTTCGATTGCGGATAGTATAGCAAATCCGCGGCGAGCGCGCAAGGGGGGGATGGCTTTTTTTTTTGGGGTGTGAATTGAAAAGTCAGAAGCACTATTGCAACGCCAGATGGACACATGTAGCATCTGGCGTTGCAAACACAAGCTTCGCAAGACTCGATTTTACAGGGTTTTCTGGGCAACCCGACTTTTGCGGGCCTGTCCGAGGCCGAAAAGGCCGATTTCGGGCAAAGCTCCGCCATGCGGACCCAGGCCCCTGCGTTTGATTTGCAACTTCAGGTGGACACCCTCCCACGAGGACCGTGTCACGGGTTCGCCGGCACGCCTGCCGCCCTCCGGGCTCAGGCCGTCATATCGCCGTCACGCCGCAGCCGCGGCAGGACGACACGCTACCAGCCGCGCCTCCGACGCAATTCCTCCACGGCCTTGAGCGCAGCCTCCTTCTCGTCGACAAGCTTCCTCGCCCGTGCGATGACCTGCTCCGCGATGTCCGGCAGGAGCGCAGGCGTCAGGTTGACCTTCTCGGCCGGGATCTCTGCGAGGCCGAGCTTCCGCGCCGACGCGACGTACTCCTCGCCGTAGCAGAAGCGCATCATCTCGAACGCGCTCATCCCGCCGAGCTCAAGCCTGTGGTAGCTGTTGACGTGCGACAGCACGAGGTCGACGTCCTTCTGCGTCAGGTCGTCGAAGCTTACGCCCTTGACGAGGACCCTGCGCATCTCGTGGTGGTTGCGCTCGATGCCCCCTTTCTGCCCGGGCTTGCCCGCGTCGCAGTAGAACACCTTCGTCCCCAGCGCCTCGAGCGTCTTCGGGTCGCTGAACTCGGTCCCCCTGTCTCCGAGCAGGATGCCGAAGACCATCGGGAACTGCACGTCGAGGAACGCCGCGTGGAGCGTCGCGACCGCATCGCCCACCGACGAGGCGTCCTTGTGTTCGCAGAGGATGCCGAACATCATCATCGTCTGCACGTTGAAGAACGTCACGATGACCTTGCCGCCCCTGCGCCCTTCGAGGGTGTCCATCTCCGCGACGCGCCCGATGGCGTCGGAATCGGACCCGAGGAGGCCGACGAAGTCCTCGAACAACCTTCCCTTCAGGCAGTCGCGGTCCACCTTGTGCTCCTTGGCCTTCTTCTTGCGCGGCCTGACCATGCACGCGCGGGGCTGGTCGCCGCGCCTGCTCTTCTCGAAGCGCCCGTCGTTCAGGTAGTTGTAGAGCGTCCTCACGTCGCAGTTGAACATGGCCCGGTTCGCGAGGTAGACGGCGTAGAGCGACTGCCCCTTCGAAAGGCCGTCCTTGATCATCGCGTCGTAGCGCCGCAGCTCGTCGCGCGTGACTATCGCGCCCGCGTGCGCGTCGCCCCACGCCTCGCGCGCGAGCTTGTCAGCCCGCTCGGCCGAGTAGTACGTGTGCATCCGCGCGCAGCGGTCGACGTAGGCGCAGTTGTTGCACACGTACGGCGCGCTGTGGTAGTGCTCGCGGCACCGCTCGGGCTCGAACTCCTCGCAGTACCGGTTGCAGAGCCTGCACTGGCCGCACTTGCCGGAGCAGCCCTTGCCGCCCGCGCACACGCCGAAGACGCCGCACGTGTGGCGCTTCGCGCACCAGTTCTGCCCGCCGAACCGGCACGCCCACTCGAGCCTGTCGTAGCGGTACGCCTTGATTTCGCGCACCACGGTCGAGCGGGAGACTCCGGCCGCCTTTGCGATTTTCCTGATTTTGTCCCCCACGCGCAGCCCGTTTTCTATTATAATACGCTGCGAGAGGGAGAGATGCTTTCTTTCCTTCTTCATCTGGTTTCCTATTCTGTTGTTCTTGGTTATGGCCGTCACGCCAACAATCCCAAGGTAGCAGGCAGCAGAATAGGAAATCTTTTCGTTTTGCGCAAGGGGGAAGTTGTCGACATCGGGGCCAGGGGCCCTGTCCCTCCCCCGGACCCCCACCCCGCGGCGACCCAAGCTAATACGGCCGGGCTCCCCTGAAGGGCCCGGCCGCCGCTTGGGCACCCCGCCGCGAAATGACGGGCTACCTCATTTGAAATCCCAGATGGACACCCTGAATGTCCATCTGACTTTTCAATTCACATGTACATTTCACATGTACATTTCACAGCGGAAAGCCCGGCGCGCCGCGGACGCCGGCGGGCTATTTCCCCAGGTACGCCTGCTCGAGCGTGCGGCCGGCGGT
>JAFUBE010000517.1 GCA_017460365.1 Eggerthellaceae bacterium | reverse complement strand
CGGACGTGGACGAGGGGCTGCTCAGGTTCAAGAACACCGCCGTCGTATGCAGCTTCTCCCAGCTGGCCGAAGCCCTGCCCGGCTTGGAGCGCATAAGCCTTCGGCATCGCGACAGCTATCCCTTTTGCGCCGCCAACATCGACTCCATCGCCCAGGCGCTCGAGTCGTCGCCCGACAGCGTGTGCGTCGAGGGAGGCCCGTGTCTGTTCGGCGAGCACGAGGTCATGGGCACGGTTACGCTCAGAAACGGCGAGAAGTGCTACTTCGACTACTCCTGCGGCAAGCGCTACGTCGACTCCGCGGCGGGCTCCTACACGGACGGCCTCGACGAAAGCGAGTCCGACCTCGCATCGTTCATCTGCACCCACGCAAACGAGGTCGCGGACGTCGCCTTCACCTCCCACAAGACGGGGCTCACGCGTCAGGAGTACCTGCACTCGGTCCTCCCGTTCGCGTTCGCGGCCGCGCTCGACGTGCCGCTGGTCATAACGCTGCCGGACATGTCCTACCGCAAGTACCTGGCATATGTGTCGAGGCTCCTGCCCGAGGACACGGCGCATCGCGTCATGGCCTCCTTCGACGAGGTGCTCTATGCGGTTTCGGACCTCTACCTCGCCCTTTTCGAACGCCTGGAGCAGCACTACCAACCCCGGCGCCTCGCCGTCGTGCACAACCGCGACCAGGAGCTGGTGCGCACCTTCGAGCGGGAGCGCGCGCCCTACATCGAGCGCAACAAGGTGCTGCGCAACCTTACCGCCAACCCCGCCAAGCTGGAGTCCATCAAGGACTACATCTCCATGCCGGCGCTGCCGCTTTACCTCTTTGGCTCGAACACGATCCTGGAGGTAAACAGCATGGACGAGGTCGACTCGTACCGCAAATGCCGCAAGGCGCACAAGCGCGCGGCCGAGTTCGGCTGCGTCCTGTTCCCCGAGATGCTGTCCTCCGACGGGGAGAACACGCTCTACTGCGCGCCGATACGCTACAAGGAGTATGGCGACTACACTCACGTCGTTGGTTGGATCGAGCAGTGAGGCGGCTGCTCACGACCAGGCGGTTCTGCTGGCTGGATGCGCTCGTGCTGGCGCTTCTTACGGTGCTGGTCATAGCCTGCGTGCGGCTGTGGGTGCCGCCGGACACGATGCTCTCGCGAACCACCGACCTCAGCCGATGCTACATAGCGCGCACCGCCAACGACCTTCTCTATGCCATCGACGAGGGGCACTCGCGCCTCGTGGTCTTTGACGACGCCTGCCAGGAGCGCTTCCAAATAGTCGACCCATCTGACGACGGCCAGTCGGTCCTGTACATTGACGACGTGTTCGTGGACGGGGACGACCTCTACCTCACGGCCTCGGAATGGGACGGTATGCTGCTTTCGCGCGAGCTCATCCTTGCCTACGACTCTAAGGGCGCCTACAAAAGGACCGTCTACGAGCTCACGTACGACTTGGGGCAAAACGGCACCAACAAGCACCGCATCTATGGCCTGCACCGCGAGGGCGACCAACTCATGTGGGCGGAGTGCTGGGACGACGAAATCTGCGTGCGGTATCCCAACCACGACGCAAGCAGCGAACCGGGCATGTGGAATATTCCCTACAAGAATGCCTTCAACGCGGTCGCGGACATCGTGTTTGTCGGGGGAGCGCCTGTTGTATTGGACAAGAACGGACGCATCACGTGCTACGCGCGCGGGTCAGACTCCCAGCTGCTCTACAGCACCAGCTGGCAGGGCGAGGAGGAGCGAATGCCCTTTAGGCTTGCCTTCTCGGACGGCACCTGCTACTTTACCGACATTCGGTCGGGTGCCGTGTACCAGGTGGACCCAGAGAAGAGGCGTTCGCAGCCGATACTAGAGGGGACCGACAGCCAAACGGTGACCTTCTCCGCGGATGGCAAGAAGATGCTGCTCGCCCAAGCCGACGGTGTGCGCGTGGTGGGCCAGGCGGGCGAGGCGCTGTTTGGTTCCCTTACGATCGACCGCGAGCAGCAGGCAAGGCATGCAGCGCTGCTCGTATGCCTTGTGGTAGGGGGCATCTGCGCGGTGCTCGCCATCGTCCGCCTCGTCTTCATGCTCCGGGGCATACGCGCCGGGACCTTTAGGCGGGGCCCGATCGTGGCGGTGGCGGTCACCTTCATTGCCTGCGCCGTCGTGAGCTGCGTCCTGCTCGACTCGTTCCTCAACGTCTACATCGACAAGCACCGCGAGCAGCTGCAGATGACGGCCTCGCAGGTGGCGCTTCGCGTAACGGAGGACGAGCTTGCAGGCGTAAGACAGGCTCAGGACTTCGACTCCGACGCCTACAGGGGCCTGATTGCCACGATGGAGCAAACGATGCCGCTGGACGTGGACTTCTTCCACACCGTCTATTGCAACATACTAGTAAAGGATGCCAGCGGCGAGGGCGGGCATGCCATCGCCTATCGCGACCAGTCTATCGGAACCTACTTCCCGCTCGACGAAGTGGAGGCTGCGGAGGTCAACGAGGTCTACCAAACGGGCCAACCCATATGGAACGACGAGGTCCTAGACGTGTCGGGCAGCTACGTGTCGGTAAAAACCCCGGTGTTCGGCAAGGACGGCCGCGTCATCGGCGTTGTGGCCGTGGGCTCCGACTCGCCCGTAATCATCGACCTCTTAGCAGACATGATAAAGAAGGTGCTCGTGTCCGTCGTGCTCGTGCTCCTGCTCTTTTGGATTCTTGCCACCGAGGGGGTCGCCCTCATGTCCAAGGCCGCGGTTGCGACGGATCCGCAATCCGGGGCGCCAGCCGCGCCCATGCGCCTCATACGCGTGCTTGTGTTCGCGGTCTTTGCCGCTTTCAACCTAGTGTCGTCGTTTTTGCCGGTCTACGCCCTGAGGCAGTCCGGAGCCATCGACGGCGCCTGGCGCGAGGTCGCCTCGACCCTGCCGCTCACCGTCAACATCTTTGTCATGGGCGTCATGTCGCTGTTTTGCGCCAGCGCCATTCGCCGCCTCGGCGCGAGGCGCGTGTTCGCGGGGTCGATGCTCTGCTCGCTCGTCGGCAACGCGTTGCTCTTTGCCAACATGGGCTATATTGGCATGGTGCTGGGGCTTTTGCTCGACGGCATTGGCGTGGGCATGGTAACCAACGCCATATACGTGGTGCTCACCTACCTTCCCAGCGAGGATGCGCGCGAGGACGCCTTCTCCACCTACAACGGCGCCAGCAAGTCGGGCATCAACTTCGGCATGATCCTGGGCTCCGTTTTGGCTGTGGGCATGGGTCAGCGCATGGTGTTTGCCGTGGTGGCGGTCGTATGGCTGCTGCTCATGTTCGTGGGCCTGTATGTTGCGCGCCGCATGGAGCGCCTGGTGCCGGCAAGCGAAGGGGGTGCTGTCGGGGGCGTGGGGTCGATATCCCTCGGCCGGTTCCTCTCGTCGCGTCCCATCTGGAGCTTCATCCTGCTCATACAAAACCCCTACATCGTGTTCAACGGCTTTGCGTACTACTTCGTTCCCGTGTTCTGCGACGGCGCGGGATACGGGGAGACCGCCGCGTCGGTGCTCCTCGCGCTCTACTCGCAGACGGCGGTCATGCTCTCCGGCCCGCTTACCAGGCAGGTGGAGAAGAGCTTTGGCGGGCGCTCGGTCTACCTAGCGCTGGCCCTCAACGTCGTCGCCGTCGCGCTCTACATGTCCACGCCAGGCATCTGGGCGCTCGTGGGCGCGCTGCTCGTGCTCGGCGTGAGCGCCTCGTTTGCCAAGCCGTGCCAGCAGGCGTTTTACCTTCGTCAGGACGCGTCCAGGCAATTGGGCGAGGACCGCGCCATGGGGATCTACAACTTTAGCGAGAACATCGGCGAGTCCCTTGGCCCAACCGTGTTCGGCAACCTGATGGCTGGCCCGGCAGGATATGTTTGGGCGTTCCTGGGATCCATTGGATGCGCCGGCGTCGCCCACTTTGCCTTAAACAGAAAAAGAGAGGGTGATGAAAACAGCAGAAACGAGCGGCAGGACGTTCCAGCGTTCGCACAGAGCCATGCCAATGATGGTTAAACGGTTCTTCACCCCATCGGATTTTGTTAAGATGATGACGTCTCCGATGCCGTATAAACGAAAAAGGACCCTGAATGGGAAATGGGATTCCAGGGCTTTTCGGTCTTGGAAACCATGCGGGCAAGTGGAATAGCTTGCGTCGGCGCAGGCCGACGAGATGCCATGGCGTTTGCGCGCCGGGCGTAGGGTGTGAAAGGGGTTCGCGATGGATGCGAAGTCGATTTGCCGTAAGTCTCTCTTGGTTTTGGCGGCGGTCGCGATGGCTCTTGCCGCGTCGCTGGCATGGGGTGCGTCGCAAGCGCATGCGGCCGGCGGCTCCTCGCGCCCCTACGAGGGCCTGGTGAACAATCCGGACATGAAGGTGAACTTCAACGGATACGAATGGTTCGTCATAGCGGACAATTCCACAAGCGCGGCGGAGGGCTCCGAGAAGCTGATTGCGGTGAACGACCGCTTCGGGAAATCCCAATTCAATAGTAGTAATCCGAGAAACTACAACTACATGGAGTCCAACATAAAGAGGTATTTGGACCAGGTGGTCGCGGGGACCGCAGGGGAGGGGAAGCCCAACTTCTCGGCCGTGGAGCGCGCGATGCTCACGAACGAGCAAGTGGGGAGCAAGCTGTATCTCCTGGATTTGGGTGAAGCCGAGGGCCTGTGTAAGATTTCGCGGAACCTCGTGACGACCCAGTTTTCTCTCTGGTGGGCGAAATCGAATCCAGGCGATGGCCTTGGGTTCGTTGCTGATAATTACAGTATCTTTGGTCACAACACAATGTTTTTGCATACCGGTGATGCAGGAGAGAGCTTGGGTGTCGTTCCCGCCCTGCAACTGGACCTGAGCAAGGTCGTCTTCGACTCTGGCACCAGGACGTTCTACCCGAAGGTCGACGTGACCGACGTTACGCTCGATAAGACGGACATGAGTCTCCATAGGGACGGTACGGGGAAGCTGACAGCCACCGTTCGGCCCGAGAATTCGGCGGCCGGCGTGCCGGACAGGGCCGTCACCTGGTCGAGCAGCAACGCAAGCGTCGCCACCGTGGACGGAAACGGCGTCGTGACCGCCATCGCCGGCGGTAATGCCACCATCACCGCCACCGCGACCAACGGGACGTCGGACACCAGGGACGACAAAACCGCCACCTGCACCGTGACGGTGAACCCCAAGAAAGAGAACCCCCTTACCTATCCCGCGACCCAGCGCGTGAAGAAGCCTTACAGCGCGAGCCCCCAAACGGCGGAGCTGGCGCTGGCGGCCAATGCGCAGGGCGACGTTTCGTACAGAATCGTCAGCCAGACGAACGGCTCCGATAACGTCTCGCACTTCACCCTCGACGCCGACGGCAAGACGCTAACCGTGGCTGCTAGCACGATCCCCGGGAGCTACGCGGTGGTCGTGCGCGCGACTGCGCAGGGGGCAGGCGAATACGACGGCGCCACAAAGGACTCCATCGTCACCGTGGAGGTCGCCAAATTTCCCAGCGTCGCGAGCATCAAAGAAGATGCGGTTGTGCCGAAGGGAGGCAGCGTCGATTTGGCGAACAACGTCACGATGAACGGCGCAAAGGGCCCCGTCAGCTACCATCACATCAAGGAGTTCTTGTTTTCTCAATTAAACACCTTCGGCTGTACCCTGGAAGGCAGCGTCCTTAGGAGCACCGATACCAACGTACCCAATCGCTTCGCGTTTGTGGAAATCACCGTCCCCGGGGATGTCTACCACGACGAGCTGAGCAAAGTCGTCGCCGTGGCTATCGTCGATCCGCTTCAGACCATCGAGGCCGCCGGCGTGACCGCCACCTACGGCGACACGGGCAAGGCCGTGAGCGCCAAGGTGACCAATCCTGCGACGGGGGGCGGCGCAATCAGTTACGCCGTGAAGCCCGGCAGCGAGGATTACATCGACGTGGACGCCACATCGGGCGCGCTGACCATCAAGAAGGTTCCCGCGGATCGCAAGGCCTACGTCACCGTGACGGCCGCGGTGTGCAAAGGCTACAGCAAGACCGTCAAGGACGTGGAAGTCACGATCAACCCCATGTCGCTCACCATCGACTCCGCAACGGCGGAAAGCCGCGCTTACGAGCCCGGCAACACGACGGTTGCCGTCAACGGCGTCGCATTCAAGGGCGCCACGGGCCAACCCGTAAACCTGAACGTCAACGCCGACTACACCGTCAGCGGCACGATGACCACCGCCGACGCGGGCACCGGCAAGGACGTCGCCGCCACCGTCACACTCAATAACGGCAACTACAGATTTGCGGAGGGCGGCAACACCGCGCCCGCCAAGGTAGACATCGCCAAGGCATCGGCGCCGCCTGCGGACATTCGTGTTGTGGGGTACATAACCTATAGCTCAGAGGGGGAGGGCGAAGCTGCGCAGGCTATCAACGTGGCTGTCGTCGAGCAATCCGTGGCGGGCGTTTTGCCTGCCGGCATGGGCACGCCGCTGACGTACAGAGCCGGCGTGCCCGTCGCACCCGATGGCATCACGTTCCGTAATGATTTTACAGTGGATTCGAATGGCAACGTCAGCGCGACGCTCGTGGGCGTCAAGGAGGGTGATGCCAGCAATAACGTCACTCTGCCTGTAATCGTCGAATCCCAGAACTACAACGACTTGATCATCAATGTCATCGTGGTACCCAAGAACAAGACCTATGTGGAGGTGGCTATAGAGGAGTACGCCAGGGAAAAGACCTACGGCGATGCTTTCACCATGACGGCCACCGCGACAAATGCGGAGACCAAGGCGGCTTTGGAGACTCAGGACGGCGACTGGTGGTGGTACAGCAGCGATCCCTCGGTGCTCAAAGTCGCCAAGGAACAGGGCTCGAACACGATGTCCGTCAGCGTTGTTGGAGTCGGTACCGCCATGATTCTGGCGTGGTACGAGCCGAATGCAGAGGGTCGCCAAGAGATCGGCGCGGCGAAAACGGAATCCATCACGGTCAACAAGCGGCCGCTCACCATCACGGCCAAGAACCCGGATGGGATATACGCGGGTGGCAACGTGCCCGAGCTTTCTAGCAACCCCGTCGTGGGCGCGGATTACATTGTCGGACCCGATGAAGGCGGCCTTGCGGAGGGGGACTCGCTGTCCGGCCTGACGCTTGCCTATTCCCCGACGCCCGATAACGCGAAGCCCGGGAGCTACGCAATCGTCCCGAGCGGCGCTTCTGTTCACAGAGCCGGGGCGGATGTGAGCGCCAACTACTCGATCAGCTACGTGAACGGTTCGCTCGAGGTCAAGCCCAAGGTGGCGCAAACCGTCTCTGCGAGCGACGCAACCGCAACCCAGGGTGACACGGGCAAGGCCGTGGGCGCTCGGGTGACCGGTAACGCGGCAGATTTCCTTGGAGAGCTAAAACGGGATTCAAAGAGAGACCAGCTTGCTTCAGAGGCTGGCAAATAGGTTCAAGCCGGGCCGGCGAGCGGAAAGATGCGCCACGGAAGGGGAGTTCATGTTCGGGAAAAGAATCGTCGCGCTTGTGACCTCAATCGCGCTGGCGGTGTCGCTGTGTCCAGGCGCGGCTTTCGCCTCGGAGCTGCAGGCCGGGAGTGCGACGGGCCAGGTTGCCCAGGCCGTGAGCGCGCAGACGGCAAAGAACCTAAAGCAGCGCGGCGTCAAATTCGACCTGGTGAACGGAAAGACGTACACGGTCAAGTCGTACCTGGGGGGCTATGGCAATTATGCGTACAGCGCCAAGCTGAGCGGATTGAAGGTGACCTCTGCCGATCCCGGATACAAGAAGGCGACGTTCACCGTGACGTTCAAGCCGAAGGAAACGCTCACGGAAGCGCAGAGGCAGAAGGTTCTCAAGGCGTTCAAGAAGGCGTATTACTACCAGGGCGGCGCCAGCGGCAACGAGCGGGAGGTCGTTTGGTCGTACTGGATGCGAGGCGCGCTCAGCTACTGGCTGGTGGACTACAAGACCGGCAAGCTCATCGTGGGTTCCGATAACGCGGCGGGAATCAAGAGGAAGACCAAGTTGTCTCACGGCGACGTGAAGACGTACGCGACGAGCGACGGTAAATGGTCGATGAATCAGTTCGAGTACATCAGAATGAAGGAGACGGTCACGTTCCCCGAGGACTACGAGAACCTGTGCGTCGGCATCGGTGGCGAGACGCAGCCCCGCATTATGCGCACGAAGTATGACGAGAACTTCGAGGGCCGATACTTCAAGTACGTCGCCGGCAAAGCGCATACGGCGAGGTGGTGGCAGACGAGCTACTTCAAGAAGGCGAACGACAACTTCCACTTCATGCGGATTCGCTAGGGAAACGCGCCTTTACCCCGCCCCGAACGCCGCGTGACACTTCCCGTCAGACACGAAGTGTCATTTTTCTAGGGAGACATGCGGCACAGCATTCGCCACCCGAAAAATGACACTTCG
>JAFUBE010000516.1 GCA_017460365.1 Eggerthellaceae bacterium | reverse complement strand
CCAGGCTGCAGAAGAAGCAATCGAGGACGGCACCTGCCGCAGCTTCTGCATGCGCGCCCGGCAGGTCACGTTGCGCGGAAGCGGCCTCGAGGAACTGCCAGAAGAAGACGTGATCTCGCTTTCGGACGGCATCGAGGTCGTGAACGGGCGCCAGGCGCTGGCAAGCGAACCCGCGACGGTGACGATGACGTACGGCGCCAAGCCCACGGAATCGATCAGGCGCGCATGCGTGAAGCTCGCCGCGTCGTTCATGCGGCCACGCGTCGGCGCCGAGAACGCGCGGGGACAGTCGGTCGAGGGCGTCTACATCAGCTTCGAGCTGCCGACTGGCGCTGACGGGAGCTGGACGGGCCTGCCCGAGGTCGACGCGATCATCGAGCGCAACCGCTCGAGGCGGGTGGTAATCTTATGAGCGGGAAGGTCCAGGCAATCGCGTGGCCGGCAATCCAGCGCCTGCACGCCGACATCGAGAAGGTGTTCGCGGAAACAGCCAGCCTTCTCGGCGAGGACATCCCGCGCCCGCGCGTGACGTTCGACCTCCCGTCATCGGACCCCGAGCCGCTCCATGTGTTCACGTTATCCGAGGCGCGCAATTTCAGCATCACAGGCCGCCTGACGAACAACACAATCGTGATGACGTTCGACATCGGGGCGGTGTGCGTGGCGACCGCAGGCAACATCGAGGCGGCCTCGGCCATCGCGAACGCCTACCAATCGCTTCTGCTGCAGGTTCCGCTTTGCGACCCGATGCTCGGCAACACGGTGAACGAAATCGGCATGCCGCAAGTCGACGAGTACACCGTATGGCAAGACGCCGACGGAAGGCGCCATGCCGGCTACCGCCTCTCGTTCAACGTATCGATTAACGTCTCGGAAAGCGCGGCTGTCCGGGAAGTATTGGAAAGGGACTGACATGAACAGAAACTATGGCATGTTCGGAATCGGGCTGCAGCCCGACGCGAACGCCGCCGAGCCGGCCGTGAGCTTCCCGGCATCTTCGGACTCGCCCGGCATCGACGTATCGACCACGACGGAGCCTGCGCGCGTGACGAACGGCATGCGCGACACGACTATCGACCGCTACATTTCTGGCAGCGAATCGACGGCGACCGTCACGACACTTGCCTTCGCCGACATGCTCGGCCTGGTGCTCTACGGCACGCTCGGGCGCATCGCATCGACCGGCGATGCAGCGCCTTACACCCATGACATCAAGATGGGCGAGGTTTTGCCCACGCTCACGTTCACCCAGCAGGTCGGCGCGACCGACGCTGCCCTGCAGACCCTCGACGGCTGCAAGGTCAACTCGCTGGCCATCGAGGCGGAGGGGACGACGCCGCCATCCGTTCAAATCGGGCTCGCGGGTTGCGCCGCGAAATGGCTCGAGGAAAACGTATGGAACGACCCAGATTTCGATGCTGACGACGGTTATTTCCGCACGACGGACGCAGAAGTGCTGTTCAGCCTGACTGACGGTAACGCGGTTGCTCCGCCGAGTTCGGTAATCCTGTCGCGTATTTCAATCAGCGTAGCCAACAACGTCGAGGCGGGTACCCGCTTCGGCGAAGTCGACCCGCACGAGCAGCAGGAAGGCGCTGCGACGGTGACGGCATCGGTCGAGGGCACCACGTCTTCGACGAGCATGTACCGGGCGGTGAAGACCGGCAGCGACACCGGCACGAACATCGCTAAGACGATCGTGACCGGTGCGCTGCAGGTGACTTTCCAGCATTCGAAGCATCCCGATTGGACGTTCGTCGTGAAGCTGCCGGCCATCCCGTGGACCATCGAGGCCATGAACGTCGGCGTCGAGGGCGGCCCGTTCGCCCTGAACCTTTCGACCGATGGCGCGATCAGTGTCAGCGGGACGTCCATCGAGTTCATCTTGACCAACGGCGTGGAATCCTACACGGAATAAGGGGGAAGAATGGCGAAACGCGCGAACAATGGCAGCGGCAAGCTGGGCTCGCTCGAAATGCGAATTCTCATCAAGCCGCGTGACGGCTCCGAGCCGACGGAAACGACGACGACGCCGAGCATGTGGGCGAACGTCGACCAATGGCTCGACAGCCTTTTATGGGACGAGCCGCACACCCAGGCATGGGTCGAACGGAAGCTGCTGCAGGGCATCTACATGCTCGCGGCGCAATCCGAGGACCTCATGCGTCCAGGGGAAGTCACGCTCGGGCGCATCGCCGATTTCATAAACCTCTACGAAGTCGAGCTGCTGGATGACGAAGGCGAGGCGGGCGACGACCCAAACGGGGAAGCGCCCGCCGGCGAAGCATAGCGGGCGATATGGGCGTCGCCCTGGCACGCGCGTGCGGCGGCACGCCGGCCTGGGCGATGGCGCTGCTGCGCGATCACCCGCGAATGTTCGATGCTTTCTGGCGGGCATCGTTCATGGAGGGGCGGCAGGCGGCGAAGCCGCAGCCCGCGCCTTCGTGTGACATTGACGAAATACT
>JAFUBE010000515.1 GCA_017460365.1 Eggerthellaceae bacterium | reverse complement strand
ATCGACTCGTCCCAGAGCTTGATGTTGGCAGCCACCGTGTCGTCGAAGGTAACGATGTCCTGGTCGACCACGGCAAGGGAGCCTCGCAGCACCTCGCGCGGGACCTCCCGCAAGGGCACGCCATCGAAGGACACCGTGCCCGACCAGGGGTCGTACAGGCCGCTTACCAGCTTCGCAAGCGTCGACTTGCCGCAGCCCGAGCCGCCCACCAGCGCCACCCACTGGCCGGGCGCCACATGAAGGTCGAACCCCTCGATAAGCGGAGGCTCGAGCGGCGAGTAGCCGAAGGTGACGCCCTCCAGGTCGACGCGCCCGGTAAGCTTCTCGCGGGATGCAACAGGGGATGTGACAGGGGACGTAGCACTGTCACGTAGCGGAGTTTCAGCATCGCCAGGTGTATGTGACAGCGCTACGTCCCCTGTCACATCCCCTGTCCCCGTTTCCCCGTCCTCGGGAACGTCCTCCGGGTAGCGCATCACGTCGTCGACGCGCTCCATCTGCGTGCGCATCTCCTGCATGGTCTGCCCCAGCTGGATAACCTGGGTAACGGGCGTCATGAAGGACAGCAGGAACCCCTGGAAGGCCAGCAGCCCACCGGGAGTGAAGCCGGCTTCCACGATCAGCCAGACGCCCAGCATGAGCACCGTGATGTTCGCAAGCTCGGTCAGCGCAAGCGGCACCGACCCCAGACGCTCGTTGATGTAGGCGAGCCTGGCCTCGGCCTCGTTCACGCTTGCCTGGTAGCCGGCCCAGCGCTCGAAGTAGCCCCGCTCGGCACCGGCGGCCTTGATTGTCTCTATCATCTCGACGCCGCCCACGGTAACGGCATCGAGCGTGCCCGCGTCCGTGGTCATGCTGCGCGCCACGTTCACGCGCATCTTGGAGACCATGCGTGCCACCACGGCGTTCAGCACCACCGTGAGCACGCCCACCAGCGCAAGCGGCACGCTGTAGCGCAGCATCACGGCCAGGTACAGCACGAGCATGGCTATGTTCACCGCCACAGGGGCAAGCTGCCCCACCAGCATGTAGGCACTCTGCTCGGTGGATTGCTGGCGCTGCTGCAGGTCGCCCACCATGCGCTGCGCGTAGAACCCAACGGGCAGGCGCAGCAGGTGCTCCATGAACCTCGAGGAGCTTACCACCGCCACCTTGCCCCGCACGCGTGCAAGATGCACGGCGTTCAGGATGGAGGCAGCGCCCGACACGATGGCAAGCCCCAGCATAAGCGTGGTCAGGGGGAAGAGCCAACCCGGGTCGTCGCCCGTGAGCACGCGGTCGAGGAACACGCGCGCCAGCGACGTGGAGACGATGCCCACGATGGCAGCCATGGCAGCCGTTGCCATGGCGAATGCAATCGAGGGGCCCAGGCCCTTCAGGCGCTCGCGCACGAACGCAAGCATGCTGGGCTCCTGCCCGCCCTCCTGGAAGCTATCGGAGCGGTCGAACACGAGCGCAACGCCGGTAAAGCTCTCGTCGAACTGCTCGATGGGCACTTTCACCTGCCCACGTGCTGGGTCGTTCAGGTATGCGTGCTTGCCATTATGCGAGAACCCGGTAAGAACCACGAAGTGGTTGAAGTTCCAGAACACGATGCAGGGAAGGTCGCCCTTTTCCATGAGGGCCTTGGTGGAATAGGTCATGCCTTTCGCGACAAGGCCATAGGACCGTGCAGCCTTCAGGATGTTCGCGGCCTTCGAGCCGTCGCGTGAAACGCCGCAGTCGGCCCGCACCTGCTCGAGAGGCACCCAGCGCCCGAAAAAGGCCAGGATCATGGTCAGGCACGCAGCACCGCACTCAAGCGCCTCCATCTGCATAACCTGCGGAACGCTTTTCGGGTTCGGGCGCCTGACGGCGGTCGAACGAGCCGGCGCTGCAGGATGTTCAGGCGACGCATCCTGCCCGTGCTCTGGGCTCTGCACGGCACGAAGCTCGCTTGGCTTGGCGGCGGGGCTGCTGCCCCCACTGGGGCCAACTTCGCCGCCTTTACCTGGCCTGGGACTTTCCCGCTCTTCGAGCACAGCGTGCCCCCTAGCCCAGAATTAGCGATATGGGAGCAATGCGCTCGGTGGTAATCTCGACTGTAAGGGGCACGCCCTGGTCGAGGTCGCCCACCTCGCCCTCGAAATACACGGGGTAGGCCCAGTCGCCATCGACGAGCGCACTTACCAGGTAATCGCTGCCAACCCGCTCGTGCGCCTCTTCGCGCGAAAGCGGCACGCGCGCCACCTCGGCTACGGTCATCCGCTCGCCGGCCACGTTTGCGGTATCGCCAATGTCCACCTTCGCCACGTCTTCGGCAGAAAGGAAGCACAGCGCCTGGCCGTCGACGCAGGAGCCTGTTGTGCTTACGCTGGTCGACACGGCACCGAACACACCCCAAGCCAGAAGCCCCACTAGCAGCAGGGCGCAGGCGGCTACAACGGCCCATTTGCTTGGGCTCGTGATGCGCACGTACTTGTCCAGGTCGTCTGGGCTGCGCAGCTTCTCGGCAGCTCGCTGGTTGAATATGCTGTTCGATACGTCAGCCATGCCTGCATTCTTCTTCTATATCCTTACGGGTACATATTCTACCAGCACCAGGCGGTTTCGGCGCCCAGGGCTCTACCGTCTTGCTCCTGCCATCTGGCTGCAAAGGAGCGTAGAACGCTCAAGAGCGAAAACGATGCCATGCGAAAGCGTTCCGCTTACGCAACGCGTCGCGCGCGTGCCGTAGCTCCCGGCGGAATGGAGCTTCTGGGGCGTTCTGCCGTTCGATGCCACATGAGCGGTTCCTCGCCGCGTAGCCGCGCTGGGCCTCGCCCCTAGCGGCCGACCATTCCGCAGCCGTAATGATCGCAGTTGCGCCAGCCGCCCGAGACGGCCTCGAGCTCGTCGTCCGAGAGCTCATAGCCCTCCTCCTTTGCGAGGGCCAGGATCTCATCGGGCGTCTTGCACGCCTGCGCCTTCGCCTTCTGCTCGTCGGTGAGGTCTTCGAAGTTCATGGTCGCGTTCCTTTCTCGTTCGGGGCTGGCCATTTTGCGGCCTCTTTCACTTATACGGAACCGGTGCCCTC
The DNA here is from genome assembly GCA_017460365.1 of Eggerthellaceae bacterium. Taxonomy (GTDB): domain Bacteria; phylum Actinomycetota; class Coriobacteriia; order Coriobacteriales; family Eggerthellaceae; genus UBA9715. Next base: position 275 of record JAFUBE010000515.1, on the reverse strand, counting down.
GCCGTCCTGCCACTTCTCTTCGCCGATGCGGGCGTGCAGCGCCAGCACGTAGGCTTCCGAGTCGTCCTTGAACGCCACGCACTGCCTGCCGTCGAACAGGCGCCTGTGGGGGCAGCCGCCCACGCAGTGGGGCAACCACACGCACTCGCGGCACTCGTCGTCGGGGACGGGGCAGGCGGTGTTGAGGTACATGGTGAGGTTGTCGGCGTTCGTGGCCGTCTCCAGCGGGTTGCTCGGGTCCCAGTCGCGCGCGTTGCCGAACGAGATCCACGGCT